>CAXUAR010000036.1:0-7119 GCA_964249155.1 uncultured bacterium
TTTTCATAACTATTATTAGTAAATCATAACAAAAGTAGAGCAAATGATCCGAGTATGAAATAGAGAATTAGATCTTATAAATTTTAAGCCTTAAAGTAATATGTAATACTAGTGAAATTTGACATTTTTATAAATCGATATAAAATCCCTGTGGCTTCGCTCTTTGAAATTCCGAAGTCAGAAAGGAGTATTATGTCTGAGACAGTACCAATTCGGGCTGTCGTCGAGAAAGTCATCCCGAAGGGAAGGCATGGTCCATACGCGGTCGCGAGAAATGACGGGGTGGGTTCAATCACCTTTTCTCTATCCGATCCTGTGTGGACTGAAGACGACAACCCTGAATCGGGTGAAGTGGTTCTCCTGTCCAATTTGCGTGAAATGCAAAAGGGATGGCGGGCTACCAAAGCCCAACGTACAACGAGCAACTAGCAACAGCATCAGAAGGAGTAATAGCAATGGCAACCAATCGTCAGGAAATCAGCGTGAGTCAGGTAGATCCTGAGTTCCGCATGATCCCGAATAACGAAATTCGTCGTTACGAACACCAGCCGCGCCGTCATTTTGACGAGCAGAGCATCAAAGATTTGTCCGTGAGCATTCGCGACAACGGGCAGACCACTGCGGTGATCGTGACGCAGCGTCCAGGCGAGGACTTCTACGTACTGATCGGCGGCGAACGTCGTTGGCGCGCATGCGGCATTCTGAGCAAGGAAGACGGCAAACCGTACCTTGTGAAGACCGTGATCGAACAGTACGTCGATGAATACTGGCTCTTCCGGCTGGCATTCCTCGACAATCTGCATCGCGAAGACATGGCGCCGCTCGATATCGCCGCAGGCTTCGAACGTCTGCGCACGTCAGGCCTGTCGGTCGAAAAGATCGCCAAACTCTATGGAAAGTCGGTGCCGTTTGTCTACAGTTATCTTGGCCTGAACGGCCTCGATGATCGTGTGAAGGCGCTGATGCATCCGGATCGTCCCAAGGATGGCCGTCTCGGCGTAACCCAGGCGATCGAGATCTCGAAGGTTACCGATCTGGATCTCCAATTCCAAATCGCCGACGAAGCGGTTGTCTCTCGGATGACCGTCAGGGATCTGCAAGTCCTGACCGTGCAGCAAGCTGAAGAAGCGGGGGTAGCACTCCGTTCTCCGATACGAGCTGCCGCGAAGGCGCGGACTCCCAACAAGGACTACGAGCTCCTGAAGACGTTCCTCAAGAACGCCGAACGGTGGCTCGACCGTGAGACCGACCGGCTCGATTTTGCCAATATGTATGTCAACCGGGGAAATCCGGAAGATGACTTGTTGGCTGACACCGAGACCATCAACCGCCTTCTCCAGAAGATGCGCAAGCTGAAGCTGGAGATCGGCAAGTCGTTGTGACGCAGCCATGAGAATCGTCACCAACTCAGAGATGGTTAGTAGGTATTTGTCCGGTCACCACGAGGTGCTTCTCGTCAAAAGCGAGGAGATTGCTTCCGACTGGTATGATCCTGCTCAATTTGAACTAATCGTGGTTGATATCGACGCCACTCAAGGTGTCTATACATCACGAGCAATCCATAAGGAGAATCCAGAGATACCAATCATAGGGGTAAGTGAAGACCTCCCCTATGATGGCGAATGGCCGGAGCAGCGGGCGATATTCATCGAGCAGGGAGGGTGCTATCTGTTACAAGCCCCCATCAATCCCCGCGAGATGCTTGCCTGCATCGGTGCAATCGATCGTAAGCAACGAAAGGTACTTCCCACGGTACGTTTGTTCCACGGTCGTCTGGTCATAAAGCCAGTCGATATGGCAGTGTTCTTTGACGAGCGACTCGTCGAGTTTACTGCCTACGAGACGAAGACCTTGATCGCCTTAGCGGCTTTCTTCGGAAAGTTTGTTAATAGGATCGATCTGATGAAAATGCTCTACTCGCACGACTTCGAGCAGCACGAAACGAATACCCTTGAAGTTTTCATCGTGCGAATCAGGAGAAGGTTAAAAGCTCTTCACCCCGATCTCGATCGCTGTGTTAAGACAGTTCGCGGTCTGGGCTATCAGCTTGTCGATCTCGAATCTGACTAAGAATAACGTGGGAAAATACAATACTGCTTTAGTCTAAAGCACACCGGCCATCCCTAACAGGATGGCCGGATTTCTTTTTATAAGAGAGATTCTATTTGAAAATTAACTGAGGTCAATTCTTCTATATTTCATTACAAACGGATCACTACTTCCATGATATGTGTCGCTCTCCGTGATGGTCTGGGAGCACAAGGAATGAAGTCCGAGTCGGCATCAAGTTGGGCCAGCGGGTGGGATTTGCGGATACGAATGATGCTATTATCGTTGTGATAGCATCGAATTTCTCTCATCTTATTAGGATATGGCTGTATATGATTCTCTATACACCCAAAGCCTGGAAGATCAGGCTAGTCTTGGCTCACCACCCGTTCTCTTTTCGCTCCCACTTGCTTGAGCCGTTAAAGATTGTCGGAGACATGTTCTATACGTTCCGTGTAGTCAGACGACTTCGACGATTGAAATCAAGATAGCATTCACCTGCTAAAGACCTTGCGAAGCGAGGTCTTTATACTGTCTCTGACAGGACTTACAGTAATTACCACTCCAATGTCCCACCCGTCTTATACTCGGTCACACGTGTTTCGAAGAAGTTTTTCTCTTTGTTCAGATCTACCGCCTCACTCATCCAGGTGAACGGGTTCATGACGTTGTACTGAGCAGGCAAATCGACCGCCGCAAGGCGGCGGTCGGCGATGTGCTCAATGTACTGCTTAAAACCTTCGGCGTTCATGCCGAAGATCCCGCGCGGAAATACTTCTGTCGCAAAGGTATATTCAAGGACTACTGCACGCTTCACGAGGTCGATAATGCGCTGCTGGAATTCCGATGTCCAGAGTCCCGATTGTTCTTCTTTGATAGACTGAATCATATTCACGCCGAAGTTCAGATGCTGCGATTCGTCCCGCATAATATACTGAATTTGCTCCGCGCTTCCTGTGAGCTTGTTCTGCCTCTGGAAGCCAAACATCACCGCAAAAGAAGAGTAGAAGAAGATGCCTTCTAGGATGAGCGAGAAGACACAAAGATTTTCAAGGAACTTCTGATCATTCTCGAAGGTGCCGGTCTTGAAGTCATCGGCAAAGATACCTTCATTGAGCGAGAGAATCATATTGTCCTTGTTGTAAATACTCTCCACTTCCCTATACATGTTGAATATCTTGCTCTCATCCATGCCAAGCGACTCTACGATGTACTGATACGCATGCGTGTGAATTGCTTCTTCGTATCCTTGACGAAGCAGGTACATGCGGCACTCAGGGCTTGTAATATGCTTATAAAGCGCAAGAACGACGTTGTTGGCGGCTATAGAGTCTGCGGTGGTGAAGAAACCTAGAACCGTCTCAAATGCCTGTCGTTCGTCGGGAGTTAGAACGGTAGCGCTTTTCCATTGCTCGATGTCACGCTGCATGGAGATTTCTGTCGGAAGCCAGTGATTGGCATTTCCGGCAATATAGGCTTCCCACGCGAAATGATGCTTCATCGGATACAACTGCATGACGTCGGCATCGCCACCATTGATTATCTTGCGGTTGTTAATATTCACTGCGGCAGCTCCTTTGTTAATAGGCATGGTGTGGGTTACTTAGGAATTCTGAGCTACTAACTTTCACACGATTCACAAATGCCTGTTTCCTCGCCAGCGGCTACGCGCGCGAGCTTCGCCTGCCACTCTGCCGCTGAGAATCCAGAGGGAATGCTGAGGACAGGCACTCTCAAGGCTTGACGCGCAGGTAGCTCGACTGTCTCAGCAGCAGCTACGACGGCCTCAGCGACCGCGACGGCCTGCGCAAGTGGTGCGCCTGACGTCCTGGTGTGAGTCGAGCCATATTCGCTGGTAGAAACGGTCGCCTTCTCTACCTGGGAAGCGCCAAGAGTGCGCAGATAGTACGTAGTCTTGAGGCCCATTTCCCATGCCTTGAAGTAGATGTCTGAGAGATCGCGTCCAGACGTGCCATTATAGAAGATATTGAGCGACTGGGATTGGTCAATCCACTTGCCGCGCTGTGCGGCTGCAGCCACGAGCCAGCTTCCGTCTATCTCAAAGACTTCTTTGTACTTTGCACGCAGCGCCGCCGGTATCTCGCTAATGTCCTGAATGCTGCCATCGGCGTACTTGATGCGGTTAAGCATCGCTGCGCTCCACAAGCCTTCTTTTTTAAGGTCTTCGACAAGATAGGTATTTACAACGACGAATTCCCCTTCCTTGTTGCTCTTCACATAGATGTTCTTGTAAATAGGTTCGACGCAGGGAATGCAGCCGACGAGGTTCGCTGTTGAAGCAGTCGGCGCAATCGCCATGGTATTCGAGTTGCGCATACCAAATTTCTTCACGTGCTCGCGGACAGGAGTCCAGTCGAGCTTGCCACCGCGCGCTACGAGAATCCTTTCGCCACGTTCAGCTTCAAGCAGATCAATAGTATCCTGTGGGAAGATGCCGCGATCCCACTTCGAACCTTTATACGTTGAGTAGGCGCCGCGTTCCTTTGCAAGCTCTGAAGAGCCAAGGATAGTGTAGTAGGCGACAACTTCCATACTTTCGTCAGCAAATGTGACTGCTTCTGCTGAATCGAACTGAATGCCGAGCATATAGAGTGCGTCGTGATAGCCACGCACGCCAAGCCCGACGGGACGGTGCCGCGTATTGCCGTTTTCCGAGTTCTCTGTTGGGTAGTAATTTAGGTCTATGACATTATCGAGCATGCGGATAGCTGTGCGTGTTACGCGCGCGACCATGTCGTGGTCGAAGCGAAGAACACCGTTTGCATCCGGCGTAACGAATTTCGCGAAGTTGATAGAGCCTAGAGTACAGACAGCATCCTCATCCGCTGAAGTGTTAAGCGTGATTTCGGTGCAAAGATTCGAGTTATGCACGACACCAGCATGATCCTGCGGGCTACGGACATTCGTCGGGTCCTTGAACGTGATCCATGGGTGTCCCGTCTCAAAGAGCATACCAATCATTTTCTTCCAGAGATCGTTTGCGGGAATCCTTCTAAAGGTTTCTATTTCACCTCGGTCAGCCGAGGTTTCGTATTTGGTATACAGACTTTCAAAGGCAGCTCCGTACGTGTCGTGAAGATCAGGTACGTCGCTTGGCGAGAACAGCGTCCATTGCCCACCATCGCGCACGCGCTTCATGAATAGATCCGGGATCCAGTTGGCGGTGTTGATGTCGTGCGTGCGTCGACGCTCGTCGCCGGTATTCTTGCGAAGCTCAAGAAAGTCTTCGATATCCAGGTGCCAGGTCTCAAGGTATACACAGCCCGCACCGCGCCGTTTTCCAGAACGGTTGATTGCAACGTTTACGTCGCTTGCGATCTTCAGAAACGGAACAATGCCTTGCGAGGTTACGCCGGTCCCCTTGATAAAAGAGCCTGTGCCGCGCACCGGTGTCCAGTCTACGCCTATTCCTCCCGACCATTTCAAATACTGCGCATTATCGGAAATATTCTTGAATATGCCGTCGAGTGAGTCCGGTACGGTATTCAGGAAGCAGTTGCTCATCTGAGCTTTCTTGAAGCCTGATTGAAAGAGTGTGCGACCGCCGGGAGTGTAGTAGAAGTTCGAGAGCACGTCGTAGAACTCCAAGGCAACGCGCTCACGGTCTTCAGATTTCTCAGCTAGAGCGAGTCCCATAGCGATCCGCATCCATAACATTTGCGGCGTTTCGAGCTGCGTATTGGTCTTCGGGTCTTCCATACAGTAACGACTTGCCATAATTTCAAGACCCATGTACTCAAAGAGCATATCGTTCTGTATGGTCATAGCGCGCGCCATTTTGGCGAGGTCAAATTCAGCCATGCGTTCATCCAGACTTCCTTCACTCACAAGCCGTTCGATATTTCTTGAAAATACTCGTTCGTATGACGTGTAGGGATCTGCGGCATCATAGGCAGGACCGAAGACTTCCGTATACATGCGCGCAAGCAATAATCGTGCCGCAAGCTTAGAATACAGAGGATCGCGCTCAATCATAGTGCGTACTACGGCAACGAGCGCCTTACTCACTTCGTTAGTAGTCATGCCTTCATAGAGCTCGTAGCGAAGCTGCGCGAGTATCGTATCGGCATCGACTATTTCTTCCGCGCCCGGCATGTCTTTCATCGCGCTAAGAAGACTCTCACGCACCATGCGTTCGCTGAATCGTTCTTGCGCACCTGAAGCAGTAGTCAGAAGAAGACCGCCTTCTTCTATTTTTTCAAGCGTTTCCAGCTTCTTTTCTTCGCGTATCTTCGAGTGCTCGTAACGGTAGACGATGTACTGCTTCGCAACTTCAAGATATCCACCACGCATGAGTGCAAGCTCTACGGAATCCTGTACATGCTCAACCGACGGTGTATGCTCCGGGAATCGTGCTTCGATCGTCGAAACAATATCGTTCGTTAGATCAACAAGAAGTTCTTCTGACGCAGGATTGCGCGAAGCGATAAAAGCTTTTGCGAGTGCGTCGGTTATTTTCTTAGGTGCGAACGGAGCGATGGTACCATTTCGTTTCTTGATTTCGAGCATGGACATAAGGCGGTACTGGTAAGGTGATAATAAAAAGACCGACCTGCGCCGGTCTTTTTATCTCCCCAAACAATTGGAAAAGAGTATATAAAAAGACTACCTTACGCGGGCAAGAGCAGAAGACGATTACCATCTCAATCTTTCGAGGGTCGGACTCCCCTTCCTACAGGGATTACCGTTGCGCGACAGTGCCGGATTCTCACCGGACTTCACTCAAAAGCTGCTTTCGGTTTTTTCAACGAACAGACTAGTATCATACTCCCTCCTCTCCCTAGTAGTCTGTGGATAAAGCGTTACACCTTAGATTCCGCAGCTTTCAATAGCTCCGGTAAGGAAATTCATGCATATCTTTGGTACACTAAACCCAATAATGATTACCTATACTCAAGCTATCATTCTAGGTATTCTGCAAGGATTTGCGGAACTATTTCCCGTTTCGAGCTTAGGGCATACGGTACTTCTTCCGGCATTACTCCACTGGCACCTTGATCAGAGTAGCGACCAGTTCGTAGCGTTTATCGTGCTCACGCATCTGGCTAC
>CAXUAR010000037.1:0-6423 GCA_964249155.1 uncultured bacterium
GCATTAAGGGCATCATTTCTGGAGGATCAGGAGGTTCAAGCGGTTCTTCAGGAACCATGTGGGGTAATTGGCAGGCTGGCTGGGACACTAGCAATTCGAACGGATCTGATGCAAGTATACCCGCAAACAGTCGTTCACCATACGCAGGAAAAGTACGAATCGATGGCAACCCAAGCCATGGTGGGAATGGAAGTGCTTCACAGGAATATATGACGCTCCGCGCTTCGACTGACTCTGGGGACGTCAGTATCACCGGCTGGCAGCTCGTGAGCAAGAATTCAGGACTGCGAACAGTCATCCTGCAAGGAACACCCATCGTACGCGTAAGCAATCGCGGCCCAATCGTCCTTAGCTCAGGCGGCGAAGCGATAATCTCAAGCGGCGCTTCGAGCGAAGGAGCGTCCTTCAAAGAAACAGAATGCACAGGATATCTCAATGAACGGGACTCATATTACCCATCCCTGTCTCAGTACAGCTGCCCTTCCCCCATCAATGATCTTGGTTCATATCAATCAGGAAGCCCAGTGCAATATAATCAGTGCGCTGACTATGTACGAACACTTCAAAGCTGCCGCGTAGGTGACACCGGCTCGCAGAATAAACTTGCCTCATGGTGTCAGAATTTCATAACGAATCAACTTACGTACAACGGCTGCGTCCAAAAACACGAAGGTGACACGAACTTCTTTAGCAATACGTGGCGCATATTCCAGGGACGTACCGCGCAGCTCTGGCGCAGTAGCGGCGACACCATAACGCTGCTCGACCAGAACGAGAAGATAGTAGACCAGTATTCGTATTAAACTTTGAAAGAGTCTGGAGCTCTTTGTAGTAATTCTCGTTTCTCAAGACGCTCCTTCCAGATACTGTTCGTTCGACTTCCGTTAATACACACTCCTGGTGAAAAATTTATTTCTGCTTGGAATTTACATAGTTCTTTTTTGCTTATTATAACGATTCCATTTGGAAGCACAATGTGCGAATTAATACCGATATCAATGAGCAGAGCCTCAACCAGTTCTAAAATCCACACAGCCTTCATCGTCTACTTTCGCTTCAAATTCATACACTCTTCTCATTAAATTTCTAACTCTCTCTATGAGAGCTTCGCTTATTATATCGACATCCCGTTGAGGCAAGCTCTCCGTTAAAGATTAAATGTGATACCAGCAATACTAATTCGGGATTCCAAACAATAAAATGAAGAAATGGCTTAGTACTTTTTCCTTTTCGACTTGAAGCAAGTTTTCGCATCCTTGCTCCGGCAATCTTCTTGGCAGATTCTTTTCTTTCGGATGAAAGGGCAAATCACGTATGTGAAAATAGAGTGTAGATTTTGAACGTCCAGTAAGCTCTACTATCTCAAGTAATATATGTCCTTGCTTTCGAAAAGCAATGCACTGTTCTTTGAACGCATTCTCCATGTGCGCCCGGATGGGCTCGAACCATCGACCCACTGCTTAAAAGGCAGTTGCTCTACCGACTGAGCTACGGGCGCAAGTGAGGAATAGAGAATATGGGGTAATGCGCATGTTTTCTATTTCCGAACGCAGCGCCAGGAAGCGTTGCTTACGAGCGCGTACCTTCAGATACTACCAGACGACGGTTCTAATTTCTAGAGTTGCATTAACTCGCGATCTTCCAGCCGAGATATATACCTATCATGCCGCCAATAGCACTGAGGATAACCGACGAGAATGAAAATAATCCCGCACCCCACAGGTCAGGAATGAATCCTCCGATTGTTGAACCAACGAATAGCCCCAACCATACGATTTGTTTCATGTGAGTAGTAATTATGAAAGCGAGAGCGCGAAGCGCTCGAGCGCAAGGCCGAGCTCAAGATCGCGGCCGCGTGAATCGGAGAGAAGCTCGATTAGCGCGCGCGAAAGCGCGCGCGCCTGCTTTGGTGTCCATGCGCGACTTCCCTTTTGCATCATGTCGCGTGCTTTCCAGTGCAAGAGTCCGTGTACCATTTCGGGCGCGTCTCCGAGTCGATATGCTTTTACAATTTCTTTCCAGAGCGTTGCCGCATCACGCACGGCAAGCGCATTCACGAGCGCACTATTGAAGCCACGCGTAGGTTTTGCAACCAAGTCTACTTTGAATACTTTCTCTGCCTTCGTTTCTATTTTCTTCACACGGGACGCTGGAAGCTTCGGGGCGAGTATGGCGACGATATTTTCTGATGATGCGAGCTCAGGCAAAAGATCAAGAACAGTATCTGCAGTTTCCACAGTCGAGAACGGATCATCGAGTAGAACGAGTGTTTTTGAGAAGAAAAGTCCTTGTGCGCTGATAGCGTCTCGAAGTGATTCAACAGAAATAGCATCGACACCGAGTCGAGAATAGTACACGTCCGGTGCTTTGGTGCGCGCAGCCGCGACCCACTGAAACGCCTTCGCGCGTACTTTGCTTACATCTGATCCGTGAAAAAGATACACCATACTTCTATACCTCAGTGTCCACCGCTTCCATATGTCCCCAGTTTGGTCCTGCCTTTGCCTGCGCAATAATAGGCACTCCCCTTGTTTCGCTTTGAGGTAACACCTGCTCCATAATGCTCTTAATCTTTTGTGTAAGCTCGACGACGCGCGTAGTGCGTATCTCAAACACAAGCTCATCGTGCACCTGAAGTATCGGATATGCGTCTTTGGTTGCATTCTCAGCTTTCAGCACTCGATCTATCTCGACCATCGCGAGCTTGATGACATCCGCCTGCGTTCCTTGTATGGGGGCATTGATATCCATGCGCTCGGCTTGCGCGCGTACGTACGGAAGCACGGACTTCATACCGGAGAATTCACGACGACGACCAAAAAGCGTCTCGGTGAAGCCTTGCCGGCGCGCGGCACCTTTGGTGAGCTCAAGATATTCAGCAAGCGTAGTGAAGGTGCGGAAGTAGTCTTCGTAGAACTGGTGTGCTTCGCTGGTACTCGTCCCGAGCTGCGCTTTAAGCGCGTTCACGCCCATGCCGTATAGGATGCCGAAGTTAATAATCTTTGCGCGTCTGCGCATTTCTCTATCAACCTGCTCTGCTGGCACGCCAAAGACCGCAGCCGCTACTTCCTGGTGAACGTCACGTCCGGACTTAAAGATATCGATCAGTTTCTCGTCACCGGATAGAATAGCTGCAATGCGGAGCTCGATTTGAGAGTAATCAAGCGCAACGAGTGTGAAACCATCGGGAGCTACGAACGCATTGCGTATCGCGCGACCGCGGTCGCTACGGATCGGAATATTCTGAAGATTCGGATTTGCACTCGCCATACGTCCGGTCGTCGTGCCGGTCTGAATAAATTGTGTGTGGAGTCTGCCGACTTCGTCGAGTAGCTCAGGAATACTTTCGACGTATGTGCCAAGGAGTTTTTGGAGCTGTCTGTATTCGAGTATGTCGCTGATTACGGGATGTACCTCACGCAGCTTCTCGAGTTCTGACTCTTTGGTGGAACGCTGTCCTGTGGCAGTCTTCTTTTGGGCACCGCGAGCAGCCGGCGCCTTTAAGCCGAGCTCATCAAACAAAACATCGCCTAACTGCTTTGGAGAACTCACATTGAATTCGTGTCCTGCGACTTCAAAGATACGCTTTTCCATTCCCTTAAGCTCTGACCTGTACTTAGCGCGCAAGTCTTCGAGCACCGTGCGATCCACGCATACACCGCGCGCTTCCATAGCACGTAGTACGGGAATGAGCGGTTTCTCAATATTTCCGTATACTTCATCGAGCTGCCCGGTTATCGCGATTTTGTCTTCAAGGACTTTATACGCAGCGACAAATGTCTGCGCTTTTGTATATGCGACAATATCGTCGAGTGATGGATTGGTACTATCTGAGGCAAGCAGCCAGAGCATAACTTCTGCTTCTTCGAGTTTATCTTTCGGAATTTCTTCTGAGACTCCTTCTCCACTAGAAGCGCCTTCGATTTCTTCACCGTCTTTATTTGCGCCAGATCCTTCAAAAATCGTGCGAGCGCGGGGACGAAGCGTACGGAAGCCAAGATCGTCAAAGAGCGCGAGCACGGTTGGGAGCGTGGCCCCGTCTTTCCACACTGCTTCAGGAAGTTTAAATGAAATAGGTGCATCCTTGCGGATGGTCGCAAGCATCTTAGAGAAAATTGCATCCTCTTCATGTTCTTTTAAGAGTCCGATGATGCGGGGCTTAATTCCTTTCTCAAGAAATAGCTTTTCATCTTTCTTGAGCGTCTTGTATATCTTCTCAATGTTTCCGAATTCTTGTATAAGTGTTGTCGCGGTTTTTTCTCCAATGCCAGGAATGCCGATGATGTTGTCCGACGGATCGCCGCGAAGGCCTTTATAGTCAGGAACGAGTTCTGGTGAGAATCCATACCGTTCAAGTACGGCTGCGGCATCGTACATAATCGTGTCATTGAGACCTTTCTTAAGCGTATACACTTTCACACGTGACTTTTCAACGAGCTGGAGTGTATCCATATCGCCCGATGCAATGACGATCTCAATATCCTTGTCGTCCTTAAGGAGATGACAAATTGTTCCTAGAATATCGTCGGCTTCAAAACCTTCACGCTCATAGATAGGTATGGAAAATGCTTTGAAGACGTTTCGTGAAGTATTAAGCTGCGTTGAAAGTGCATCGTCGGCTTTCATGCGCGTAGCCTTATAGCCAGCATATGCTTCGTGGCGCATCGTTGGCTTCGGGAGATCGTAACAAGACGCAATGTAGTCTGGCTTCAAGTCCTGGATAATACGCAAAAGCATCGATGATAGTCCATACAGTGCACCAGTAGGTTCACCTGCAGGACTCTGAAAGTCTGGGAGTGCATGGTACGCACGATGAATAATCGCGTGAGCATCGAGTAGGATGAGACGTTTCCTTTTTTCCGTTTTCTTAGCCGGTGCTTTATGCCCGCCAGGGTGCTTTTTCGCAGCAGTCTTTTTTGTCGCAGCGTTAGACATATGAAATGGTGCGCGTTATATCTGGTTTAACACTGATAGTAACAGCCACATCAGGTTTCGGGAGTTGTCCTTCTACAATCTCCGGCCATTCGAGCACGATGAGATACTGGGGATCAGGTAACAGTAAATCTACGCCAAGAGGCATGAGTGATTCTGGTCCTTCAAGTCGATATGCATCAATGTGCACGAGCCGTGCAAAGCCACGGCTCGTGCCGTCGGTACTCACGGGCAACGCATACACCTTTTCAAGAACAAATGTAGGACTCGCGATTGATTCTTCAATTCCCAATGCCCGTGCCAACCCCTGTGTGAATGATGTCTTTCCCGCTCCAAGGTCTCCCGAAAGAGTTACGACTGTTGCTCCTTCTTCTTTTGGTGAAAGGGTGGTCACGAAACGAGCTGCTTCTGCCTGAAGGGCTTCGAGTGAGTCGAAGGTCTTTTCTGAGTCTGCCGGATTTGTCATATCCCTATTGTATCAAAAGTAAGAGCCCGGTCGCAGCAAGCAACCGGGCTCATGATAAACGCTGAGCGCTTATCGAGTTAAAAGAACATCCCGATCCAAATAGGTGCTGCGAGGACATCCGCCCACTGGAGCCGGCGAAGCCTGGAACCAGTTCCGCCGCTTCTTGTCCCACCAGGAGGTGGAGCAGTCGGGATTTGTGCGCAGTTCGCCGTCTTTCGGCTTCCTGGTTCCGCAGAAGAACAGACACGGTAGCGGGGCTACCTGGTAATTATTGGGGTAGTACACCTGCCCGCCATTGTAGCCGCGCTGTTGATCGTACTGGTACGCGTCGGGTGCTGAGGGAGCTCCACTGCAACCAGTGTAATAGCCGCATCGTACCTGCGCGCTCGCGGGAGCGGTGGTCGCGACAAGCGTTGCGACGGCAATCGAGGCTGCGAAAACAAGCTTCTTCACAGTGAATTCCTTTCGAATTGTGAGATTTTTGGGAATGTATCGATCAATCTGACCTGTATATTATGATACTCTTAAATTCCTATTTGTCAAGTCCTACCATGCACCCGTATACTAGTGAGTATATGCCAAGCCATTTTGATACTAACGCCGAAGACGAGAAGCTTGCACGAGTGCGCGAAGAGGAAGAGGAAGACCTGACGCGAATATTGTCGGAAAAATACTCCATTCCCTACACTGACCTGTCAGTTGTTCCTATTAATATGGACGCACTTCGCGTTATTACTGAAGCAGAAGCAAAGGGAGCTCAAGCAATTGCCTTTGATAAAAACGGAAAGCATCTTTCGCTTGCTCTCAAAGATCCCCAAACAGACCCCTATCAACAACTCCATACACGCCTGGCCGATGCTGGCTATATCATCGAAGAATTCCTGGTTTCTCGCGCGAGTCTCGCGCGAGCATTTGCTCGGTATGCTGACCTTTCGCAGGCGCAGGGCACCGACGCAGGAGTTTTTTCAATTACCGCGGAAGATATTGCCTCGCTCAAGCCAAAACTTTCTACCCTTCCCTTACTT
>CAXUAR010000037.1:6433-6886 GCA_964249155.1 uncultured bacterium
GGAGGCCATCTCGACCAAGCATCCGGCACAGATATCTACTTTGATCGAGGATATCCTTGTCGCAAGCCTCGCCATGAAAGCATCGGACATTCACTTCGAGCCTGGTGAAGACGGTGTGCGCCTACGCCTTCGTCTAGACGGCATACTTACGGACGCCTTTCTTTTTAATGAGCACGCGTATCGCTTGATTGATTCGCGTATAAAACTTCTTTCGGGACTTAAGCTCAATATTACTGACCGCGCTCAGGACGGACGCTTCAGTATCGCCACAGGCGATACTGAAATAGAGATTCGCACCTCAGTAATTCCTGGAAACTATGGGGAGTCGGTCGTGCTCCGTATTCTCGATCCAGACGCTACGCAACACTCGCTTACTGAAATGGGTATTCCGTCAAAGCTCCTTCTACGGCTTGAGACTGAGATTCGCCGCCCAACCGGCATGCTCCTTACCAC
>CAXUAR010000038.1:0-3558 GCA_964249155.1 uncultured bacterium
ACCATACTCTTCATACCTGCTGGCATCCCTTCTTCCTTGTACAATGCAGCGCCGCTAATACGTACGTTTGATTCTTCCGAGACTCCATACGACGATACCTTTACTGCAAGCGGCTTCGCGAGCGGCCGCACATACTCGTCGTCAGCGCAATAGATGAGGCATCCATCAGGAGAGAGCGCATACGCAGGGGCAAATTCTTCATCACGTACGGCAGCTGGTGTCGCGTACGCTTCAACATGCACGGGTACGGCAGGAAGCTGCGTCACAACAACAATATGTGGAGTAGCAATGCGCAAAATGCGCGCAAGGTCGCCAGGACGATCAGCCCCTACCTCAAGAACCAAGATCTTCGGATAGTGATTCGGAAAAAGGTGAAGCGCAAGCGCTTCACCAAACACCTTCACCCACGCATACGGACTTGCCCAAGGATTTTTTGCACCCAGAATCGTGAGCGGTACCCCGAACTCGCTGTTATAGCTTTTCTCGCTGGCACGAATATAAAAACGCGAGTCGAGCACTGCGGCGATAGCATCCTTGGTAGATGTTTTGCCGACGCTGCCCGTCACCATCACGACCATAGGCTTGTATTTGAGGAGCACTCCGCGCGCGAGCATTGCGAGAAGGTAGGCAAAGAATGTGCGGAGATTTTTTTTCATAGGTTATTGATCAGAGCCCACTCCAGGGCCACGATCCGGCGGCAGATCATAATAGTTGATCAAGAAGTGTGTAAGGCCGATGAACGGATTCGTGAGAGTCTCAGACGCGTACTCCACACCCTGCGGCTCACGAGTATACAGCAAAATAGCAAACTTCGGGTCGGACGCTGGGAAGTAGCCAAAAAATGAGTGGAAATAGACGCTGCCGGCGATATATTTCCCGTCCGGGCCTGCAACCTGCGCAGTACCAGTCTTTGCTGCGACACTCATGCTCGGAATCTTTACCGTACCATTACCAAGTTTTGTATCGACCACCTTTATAAGCATTTGGGTGGTCTCGTGCGCAGCTTCAGATTTGAACACTTGTATAGGTTCGCCCCACGACAAAGGCTTGGTAATGCCTGATTCAAGCCGTATGCCCGTGGCGAGGTGTGGCGTTACAATCTTACCGTCGTTGGCGAGCGCTGAAAGCGCGCGAATAGTCTCGATTGGTGTAGTTGCTATTCCCTGTCCGAACGCTGCGGTGTCGTATTCCACATCGCGCGGACTATCCAAGTTATGAATATCGCCATGAATTTCACTCGGAAGGTCGATGCCAGTTTCGGTGCCGAGACCAAGGTTCGTAAAGTAGTCATGGAAACGCTGATGGCCGAGGCGCGTCGCAATGAACGACGCGCCGACGTTGAGCGATTGCGAAAGAATCTCCTGCATTGGTATCACGCCGCGCGCTTTCAGGTCATAGTTACAAATTCTTTTATTGTTCACCATGATGCATCCGGTATCATTGTACGTTGTGTCCGGAGTTATCACTCCGGCATCGAGACCGGATGTCATAGTAAGCATTTTGAAAATAGAACCGAATTCATACCGACTCTCTACCAACGGGTTGTTGAAATAATTTGCATCCGCTGCCTTGAAATTATTTTGATCAAACGTTGGATACGCATCAAGTGCATATATCTCGCCCGTGCGCGGATTCATAATGATGCCACCCGTCGACTGGCTATGATACTGTGACTGGACTTGCGCAAGTGTTTGGTCAAGCTTCTTCTGTACGACAGGCTCTATCGAAGTGATGACATCGCCTTCGCGTGCGCTGCGTGCGTCAAGTACTGCGTTATCAAGATTCGCAAAAAGCTCTGCGAAGAAATTACCGAATACTCCTTGGCCACCGTGCGCAAGAATATCTTCATAGTAGCGCTCAAGGCCAAGGCGGCCGGCGAGTAAGTTGTCGTTGTCATAGGCGATGATGCCTACGGACTGCGCTGCGCCTACTCCTGCCGGATAATCACGCCAGCGTTCCCGCTCAACTTGTATACCAGGCAAATCTAGTGCATCTACGGCGCGGCCAGCATCGTCCGACACATGGTGCGCGACGACTTCATATGGATCGTCTGTTTTTGTCGAAGACAGCATAAAGGCATCGTGGTCGAGCGTTGGGACTTTTGCAGCTATAGCGTCATACGTTCCTTGCGGATCTTTCAGTACTTCAGGGTTGATGGCTATAAGAAATCCGGTTGCAAGTGTTGCTGCAGAAATGGGGCTGCCATCTTTACGCGTAAAGAAAATAGAACCGCGATTGAAGAGTTCCTGGCTTGAGCTTACATACTGTCGCTCAGCGCGCAGCGCAAATTCCTGGCCATGAACTACCTGTACGAAATACAGACGTACAACCAAAAGGAATGCTATGAGCGCGATTCCGCCTGATAGCACTCTGAGTCTGAAACGGAATGCGCGACGCATAAATACATGCTAGTTCTTTGCGAATGAGAGGCCATTAGGCGAGGCGGCAGTTACGTAGTGTACGTGCGTGGGAGTAACGTATCCGAGCGCATGCGGGTCGGTGGAATCCATCTGGCCGATGGCGGCATAGTAGGATGTTTCGAGCTTGCCGAGAGCCATCTGCGTATCCTGTATATTCTGCGCAAGCTGAGTCTGAAGCGCCGCAAGAAGAATCGTCGTCACCATAAGCGTCACGTAGGCTGTGAGAAGTCCACCTGCAACGATACCCAGGTAGAGGTTTAATCGATTTGGCAAAGCTGTCGCCACTACTGATGCTCGGGCACGCGGCATTCGGTTGGTCATAGTCATTTTATAGGTACGAATAAAGGTTGTGTGAACGAACAGGTAGTGACGACGCCTGCAAAGAGTACTCAGAGCGCGTGCAGGCTGCTTCAAAGATTCTGAGCTTCGCACTCCTGGCGCGCGGATTGCGCGTCGCTTCGCGCGAGCTCGGAACGATTGGCTTGCGGGTAACAAGCACACCCATTCCCTCATGCGCCGCATCCCGGAACATGGTCTTTACGATGCGGTCCTCGATGCTGTGGAAGGTGATGACGGCGATACGCCCACCAATACTGAGGCGCTCCATTGCCCCACCCAGGCCATCGCGAAGTGCACCGAGCTCATCGTTCACCGCGATGCGGAGCGCTTGAAACACTTTCGTTGCAGGATGGAGCTTGCGGTGCTGGTACCAGACCGGCGTTCCTGCGAGCACGGCATGCACGAGGTCATCAGTCGTGAGTATCGTTGCCTGCTTGCGTGCGCGCACTATCGAGCGAGCGATAGGACGCGCAAAACGTTCTTCGCCGTACGTAAAGAAGATATCTGCAAGCGTCTCTTCCGGGGCTGAGTTCACAAGGTCGGCTGCAGTCTTTCCCTGTTCTGGCTCGCCGTACGTCATGAGAAGTGGCTCGCTTGCCTTGAATGAGAAACCGCGTCCGCTTGAAAGATGGAAACTACTCCAGCCGAGGTCGAACAGTGCTTTGTTGATGGTAGGTATCTCGAGCTGATCAAGTGCAGGAACGATATTGCGGAAATTATCGTGAGCAAATTCTACGCGTGCGCGAGTGTGCATATCTGCAAGGGCTGCCCTGCCGCGCTCGATGGCATCGCCATCAGC
>CAXUAR010000038.1:3568-6740 GCA_964249155.1 uncultured bacterium
GCCGATTAGAGTCCCGCGAGCGTCGAGGTTCTGTAGCATTGCGCGGAAGTGCCCTGCACCGCCGATAGTTGCGTCCACCACTGTGTCAGTGGGCTGTATGTTGAGGTGTACTACGGCCTCCTGCAAAAGTACACTTTCGTGTGAGGTTTGCATATTAGTTTTTTGCGTGCGACGCTGTTCCCACTGCCCCTGGCACTAACGACTCTGCGAGCTGGTCAGCATCGCGCTCGATGGTCGTGGTATAGGCGTCCCATGCTGCTTCATCCCACAATTCAACACGCTCGTTCACACCCGCAACAACGCTCTTCACGCTAAGTGCTGCAAATGACTTGAGGTAGTCAGGAATCAGAATGCGACCTGCAGAATCAACATCTGCTTCTGATGCGCCTGATAGGAGAAGACGAGAAAGACCGCGACCTGCGCTCGTTGCTGGGTATTGCGCAATACGTTCTGTTTCCTTCTTCCATGCGGCTTTTGAATACACAAAAAGACAACGATCGAGTCCACGCGTCACAATGACAGAACGGCCAAGATCCTTGCGGAACTTAGCCGGGAGCGATATGCGATTCTTCGCATCAAAGGTATGACGGTATTCTCCGATAAACATTGTAGAAAGTACGTAGGAATTCGCTCATGACACTTCATCCCACTTATATCTAACTATATGCCACTTCATCCCACACTCATTTGTTATCCACAGAAAAATGGCTTAGGTAAGCCATTTTTAGAACATTTGTTCGATAACAAGTAAAATGTATGTATAGGGATTGAAAAACTATAAAAAGAAGTTACTATACAGAGCTGTGCTATCTGCAGAGTTCTTTATGGGAGAGTGCAATGATAAATCGTCTCTATGTAATGACGGCAAGTGACACTATTGCAACGGGCGCAATCGAGCACTTGCTTGCTCAGGGGGCTGAGTGCCTGATTCTGGGGGACAACGAATTCTACCGTCCGGGGGTC
The DNA here is from genome assembly GCA_964249155.1 of uncultured bacterium. Classification (GTDB taxonomy): domain Bacteria; phylum Patescibacteriota; class Minisyncoccia; order Phycocordibacterales; family Phycocordibacteraceae; genus C7867-001. The sequence continues at coordinate 4,532 of CAXUAR010000038.1, forward strand.
GACAAGACTCATGAAGTCGTTTTACTTTTCGTAAGCGAATCCGGAAGGTACCCAAGCAAATGCTTGCGCATACTTCCTAGCATCCGCTACGCGGAAGAACATGGCTTTACTCTTCCCCGTTTTGTCACCAGTGTCGGAAAAGCGTGGCCAGTAATGCTTGTAGCAATACGTCCTCGGCATACTATTCTTCAGGGAAATTTTTCTGAAGCCATGCGGCAACTACACAATCGTGATCGCGAAGGTCGTTGGGTCGGCGCCAAACTTAAACAGGCATCGCGTAGGCATCTTCTTCGTCAACGACGTGAAGAGCGTAGACTCGAGCATCTTCCCATGTAACAAAGGCGATACCTACGGGATCGCCTTTTTCTTTTTTTAGTCTACTCTCTATTCACTTGCCGCTTTCAGTCGCTCAACCGCGTACTCGCGTGGCAACGATGACAAGAACCATCCAGCTTTTGGTCCCGAGGTTCGATTAAGAAATACTTTGTAGAGTGCAGTGAATAATTCTTTTGCATCGATTGGTACTTCGGTCTTCAACTCATGGAGGCGTGCATGGAGCTCTTCTCCACTACGCTCACCTGCTTCAAGGTATTTAGCGAGCAATGATAGCTCACGTTTCTGCTCAACGGTAAGCACGTAGCCTTCAGTCGCCCCCTTCTGAAGTTCATATTTAAATTGATCAGGTGCATAGGTTGAGAGCCAGAAGCGTGCGTATTCAGCGCGTTCCATAAGAGCGTTCTTTTCGTCATCGGTAAGAGCACTACCCTTTGCGGTTTCTGCTTCTTGGGCAAGATTCAAATGTCGCATCTGCACGATGAACGCAAGCAAACTAAATCGCATCTGCCACGGAGCTGACTCTTCAGCTTGATTCTCTGGCACCTGACAAAGCGAATACAAACGTGTGAAATCATCAGCAACGCCATCGCGGACTTTTTGTGCTAAGTCGTCGTACCAGTCATACATGCGAGGCACAGAATCGCCTTCAGGGTCTACGTCTATCTGCTGATTAATTTCCTTTCCGATGAGTATGAGCCGAAAAATCTCTGAAGGAAACAAATCACTCATGTCTTTTGCAGAGGAACCCTTGCCCTTACTCGAGGACATCTTCTTTCCGCCTACTAAGAAGAACTCATACGGAATATCAAACGGTGGCTCAATACCATAAAGCTCTTTTGCAATATGCTTTGCAACGTCACGCGAACCTCCCCTTGTAAAGTGATCTTTTCCAGCTCCTTCAATGTCTACTCCTTGCACTACCCACTTAGCAGCCCAATCTACTTTCCAAAAAAGCTTTGCTGCCCCCTTCCAGGGCGCAATGCGTCCGGTATGACCACACGGTACTGTTCCATCAGGATCTTTATCGCAGGCATATCCAACAGTTTCTCCATCAAAATCATATGCACGCGTTGTCATCATCTTATGGCAGTTCTCACAAACAACTGAAATCGGAAGCCATGCGTCGTCTTTAACAGAACCGGATACTTCTTTTAGAATACGACGCACATCTGCGGCATGCATGAGTGCAATGCGAATACACTCATCCATTTTTCCAGATGCGTACAGGTCAGCGTATGCCCAGTAGTAGGTTGGCGTTACGCCAAACTTCTTATGCACACCCACGAACTCCGCAGCAAAGTATTCTGGGTAGTTTTTAAAACCAGGTTCAGGAGATGGCACCAAATAGAGCGGCTTACCGAGGTGTTCTTTGAAGGTCGCTTCATCAAGGTATCCCGGAATGCTATCAAACGGATCAAAGTCATTATGCTCCCAGTGGAATTCGTTTTCGATTCCGTATTCCGAAAGAACTTCCGACGTTATCCCATGGACGGCAAAACCACGCATTGAGCCTATGTGCACCCGTCCTGAGAGTGTCTTCTCATCACGAATACGAAGCTTCTTTCCGCTTTGTATGGTCGTAGCGCGTTGTTCCTGTATCTCTTTACCTATGCGGTCTGCCCAAAACATATAGGCGCATAGTACCACGAAGCGACTATACCGCAGCCTTCCAGAGTACTTCAAAGAGCGCGCGTTGGCTTTCTACGGCTGCAGGATTTTTCAGGCGAATAGTCATGACTTCTGGCTGGTAAATATTAAAAGAGACACTGTCAGGACGAATAGAAACATTCACGATATCGCCGATGCCCGGAAGTGAACGTGACTCATTTTCATTCGGACTCACTTCACGATTGTGTTGTACGTCTTCTCCGTT
>CAXUAR010000039.1:0-6688 GCA_964249155.1 uncultured bacterium
TCCCTAGCCAATCTCTCAAAACAGAGTGAGTTGAAAGCAAAGGATGCAGAAATCTACAAGAACTTCATTCTCGAGAATCTTGAAAAGATATAATAAAGTGACTCTCTTTAGAGAGTCACTTTCTGGCACCTGTTCACCTTAGTTACACAACCTTCTCAATCGAATATGTCTGCTTGCCGTTCGGAGTCTCGAAGGTGAACGTATCCCCTTTCTTCTTACCCATGAGCGCAGCACCGAGTGGTGAGACGTGTGAGAGCTTGTGAGCACGCATATCAGCTTCTTCAGAACCAACAATAGTGTACTCATGTGCTTCCTTCGTTCCCTCTTTCATGATGTGCACAGCTGAGCCGAAGCCAACCACATCTTTCTTCTTACCATCTGTGAGGATATGAGCGCGCTTCACAAGGTCTTCGAGGCGTCGGATGCGCTCTTCTGTCGCAGCCTGGAGTTCGCGCGCTTCCTGGTATTCGGCGTTCTCTGAGAGATCGCCAAGCGAACGAGCATACTCAAGATTCTTGGCGATCTCGGTTCGGCGTACGGTCTTGAGGTTTTCAAGTTCCTTTACCATCTCATCAAACTTTTCCTGGCTAACCATGGTTTCCTGCTCGGGTATCATATATATTTTATGAACTGAATTATGAATGTTTTTCCTATTGTACGTGGGTGCTTTGTAGAGTCAACTGCCTGCTTCAAAGCCTTTATCTTGGCTTTAGAACCTTGATACAATTGACTTCTTCAACAATGGCCTCGGCCTGCCCTGCTTGCAGGGAGAACAAAGAAATGCTCTTAGATTATTGATCTGACAGCATTTCGAATATTCTTAAATGTATCTTTATTAGGAAACCCTATCTTCTCAATAAGTGGACGCGTATCGATGAGGAGAATTTGTGAGATAACGGCTGCAGCAGACTTTCCTTCGACGATTCCAGCGTCTATATAATATTTGTTTCGCTTTGCTTGATGTGGTGAGTGGAATAATCAACCAGATATAACGCACGAAACACTTCAGAGAAACTTAAATTTCTATTGAAAAATATTTATTGAAAGTACTCAGGGGCCGAGGCGTGGAGTGCTTGAAGGGCTACATGGGTGGCGTAGACGGCACCTATAGCCGTGCCGGCAGGACCATGATCCATGAGAACGACGTACACATATTTAGGATGGTCGTACGGCCAGAAGCCCACAGCCCACATATTGTAGTACTCGTTATGGAGTCCGAGCTGCGCAGTACCGGTCTTTCCTGCGAGCTGCACAAAGGACAGATCATTGAGTCCCACGGATGTTCCTTCTGTCGCACCAAGACGCATACCTTCGCGCACGATCTCGAGCGCTGCAGGGTCAACGGGAATACTTTCTCCCGAAGGGGGATTGTCTTTTATAATGGTGGGCTTCACAAGTTTTCCACCGTTTGCAACGGCTCCAATAGCACGCGCGGCTTCGAGAAGCGTTATCTGCGTTCCGTATTGACCAATAGCGGTGTGGTACGTGTCACCAAGTCGCCAGTCCTCGCCAAAGTTCGTTTGCTTCCAGGTTGGCGACGGCACGGTGCCGCTCGCTTCACGAGGGAGCTCAATGCCAGTGGGCTTCGAGTAGCCGAACAAATTGAACCAGTAACCAATGCGATCAATACCGAGCCCCTTCTGATCGCCAAAACCACCGCCCACCGTATAGAAGAAGACATCGGACGACATAGCGACTGCGTGTCGTATATCAAGCGCGCCAAGGTTCTTCCAGTCTTTGAAGATTGAAGGATGCGCAGGGTCGTACGGATTCGGGACAGAAATGGAACCAGTCGTATAAATGACTTTGTCAGGGGATATGACTTTGTCCGTAAGAGCTCCCGACGCTTCGATAGGCTTCACAATGGAGCCTGGCGTATAGAGCCCAGAAATAGCTCGGTCGAGGTACGGCTGCCGAGTATCCTGCGAATATGCGGCGATCACGTCAGACGGGCCTCCCGAAGAGAGTACGTTGGGGTCGTACTCGGGGTACGACACAAGCGCGTGCACTTCCCCGGTCTGCACATCCATAAGAACAGCAGCACCGCCTTGGAACGGTGTCTTATCAGCAAGCGTCTTGATGGAGTCGTAGAACGCACGCTGTGCACGCGCATCTATCGAGAGTGTTATTGGCTGACCATTTACCGCAGGCTGCACGCTTCCTTGGGACTGTACCATTCCTTTTGCGTCTTCCTCTACAAGAAGCGTGCCATTCTTTCCGGCAAGCTTGTCATTAAAGGCAGCTTCAACACCCGCGAGTCCCTTGATATCCGTATCGTAATAATTACCTGAGGAATCTTTCTTTGGATACGAAACATAGCCGAGCAAATGACCAAAGCCTGGCGTTGTGTAGGTACGAGTGATGGTACCGTCTGGAGCTTCCACGTTTGAGACAAGGGGTGTGCCGTTGCGGTCGAGTATGGCACCTCGCTGTGCAAAAATCACATCGGGGCGCAGGCGATTCTTCTCACTTTGAGCCGCGAAGGTGCTTCCTTGTTTTATTTCGAGATTCGCCGCCTGCGCCGCAAGTGCAAAGAATACAATGCCTACAACTACCCCTACACCAAGGAAACTTCGCCGTCTTATAGGGCGCTCCAAACGACCTTCAAGTTGATTCTGGTTGAACTCAGGCTGGTTGCTCGCGTCAAGAAATATCTCGTCGGGAGCGAGTTCAAAATCTAAGGTTCGACTCCGTTTTCTAAACCACATCCCTACATGATACGTGTCTTCACGAAATGCTGCACGCTGTAGGTAATGACGCTTAGCCCGAAACCAATAAGCGTTGCGTGAGGCCAGACCCCTGTGCCAAAGCCTGGATAGTAAACGAAATCAGCGAACACACCGATGAAAAGTGGTGCGGGAGGAAAGACAAGGCCCGCGCAAAACATGAAAGCTATAGTAAGCGGCCAGGGGAATATAAAGAGCGAAAGGACCGCAAGCGGTATGAGTGTGAGACGTATGAAAGCAGGAATCCGCATGGATGTTAACGCGCAATAGTGACCCACGTAAGCGAGAACGGATTGGTGTAGGGACGCATATCCAGCACTACGTTTGGGCTTGACTGATCTGTCTGTATATTCGTGATGGTTCCAATGGGCGTACCACCATTCCCAGGAAGGTAGACGCCATCGCCAACTGTCACGCCCGCGTCTTTAGGCACTGACGTCTCAAACCCTCCTGCCCCTGTGCCCGAGAGGGTTACGGGTATATGCGTAGCGCCGACCCACCCTTCAGTGCGTGTACCTGTCGAGGAATACAGCGTAATGTGAGCACTATGCGTTGCTACCTCCGAGACTAAACCAAGAGGCGTGCCACCATTACCAAACGCTTCTGCTCCGCTTCTGACTCCGTCACTCAATCCTTGGTCCACGATTAGCACGTCATACGGCGCGACCGGAGGTCGCGCCAGCACGCTTGCAAGAATTCCTGACCCGGGAGCAGTGCGCGTGCCTAGCAGGTTTGTAAGGTCCCGCACCTGAGCAGAGAGCCCCGCATTCTCACTCGTGAGGGCAGCGTTATCCGCAGTAAGCGTGTCTCGCTCACTCGCAAGCTTCGGGGCAGATGTAAAGGTAAAGATATGACCGACGCTTGCAGTAAGCGAGGATCCGGCCTTCCAAGCCGGCATACCTACAAACGCGAAAGCACCAGGTGCCGTAGCGCGTACTGCGTACCCGACGCCCACCAACACCAACAGCACACCAACGATGAACGATGTACGTCCTCCGAATAATCGATTCTTATTAACCCTTGGGTAGAATTGCCTGTTCATGCATGAAAATATCGCCCCAGACACTCGGATCTTCAGTAATGATACCGGTGCCGCGAACCACAGCCGTAAGTGGTTCGTCAGCTACGTGCACCGGCACACCGAGCATCTGCGAAAGGAGTTCTGGGAGTCCGCGCAGCATTGCTCCTCCACCAAAGACCGTTACGCCGCGCTCAAGCACATCGCTCAAAAGCTCAGGTGGCGTCTGTTCAATTACTTCTTTCATGGACTCCATAAGGCTGTCGAGGCTCGGCGCAAGCGCATCACGCACATGACTGTCCGTAAGGATAACTTCTCGTGGAAGTCCCGTTGCAAGGTCACGACCGCGAATCGCCTGCTCCATGGGTTCTCCCAAGGGGAGAACTGCGCCAATAGCGATTTTTGTGTTCTCGGCAGTTCGTTCGCCTATTGCAAGCTGGAATTCATGTCGCACATAGTCGATGATGTTGTCGTTGAAACGATCACCCGCTACCTGGGAACTCTTGCTTGAGACAGTGCCCCCAAGTGCAAGCACCGCAATATCGGTGGTGCCTGCACCGATATCAAGTACCATGGTACCAATTGCTTCGTTCACCGGAAGCTTCGCGGCGCTGGGGCCGGCCCTCGGGGGCGCCCCGCTAAACACATAGCCCGCGCCGGCCGGAAGCGCAGCCACGCGCACAGCGCGACTTTCTACGTTTGTAACGCCTGTGGGCACACCCACTACCACGCGCGGACCAAAGAGCTTCGTTGAGCCTGCCTGTGCTTTATGTATAAGATACGTTAGAAGCTCCTGTGTGACTTCGAAGTCAGAAATTACCCCGTGCGAAAGGGGCCGCACGGCGCGCACGTGCGGTGGCGTCTTTCCGAGCATTGCTTTTGCACCAGCGCCCACGGCCACCACTTGTCCGGTCTTTTCGTTCACGGTTACGACCGAGGGCTCATTTATGACGATGCCACGGCCGCGCACGTACACTAGTGTATTCCCGGTGCCAAGGTCAATGCCAATATCACTTGAAAAAAAAGAATTCTTTGAGAAGCGTTTTGCCATACCTTATATCAGTGAGTCAGGAAGGACTTTAGCCTGAGCTTCCGCAGCTACGACCTTTGAGAACGACGCCAAAAGATTCTCGCGGCTCACTCTTTTAAGCTCGCCCGTAGCACGATTCACAACTTCGACCTCGCCGGTGGTAAGGGTATCTTTGCCAATAATAATGCGCGTCGGGATGCCGATCAAATCAGAATCAGCAAGCTTCTCTCCTGCGCGCGCATCGCGGTCGTCGTAAAGCGTATCAATACCGGCAGCCATCAGCTCTTCGTAGAGCGCATCAGCGTACGCCACGACCGTTCCATCATTTGGTACGAGCGATACCAGATGCACCCTGAATGGCGCTACGGCTTCAGGCCACACGAGACCTTTGCTGTCTGAAAGAAGCTCTACGATAGTACCCATGAGACGACCCAGACCAATACCATATGCACCGTTTACAAGCGATTTGTCAGTACCTTCTTCATCCTTGTACGTAGCGCCCAGCTCAGTTGTATAACGTGTAGCATATTTAAAAATATTACCGACCTCAATAGACTTTGCCGTTCGGAGCGTCTCGCGCTTTACGCCAAGTCCTACAAGGATTTCGTCTTCCATAACCTCATCATTCACCGCGATTCCTTTCTCATCGTCTATGTAAATGACATCTTCACCTGCATCGCACATAGTCTGGAATTCGTGGCTGAATTTCGAGAACATACCGCCAGAAGCAAATGTTAGGTACGTCTTATCGCCAATCCCCGTACGATTGTAGACATTCTTGTACGCCTGTATCGCCTTCTCATAGAACGCATCGAGATCTTCCTGGTCACGATGGTACGAATACATATCCTTCATCATGAATTCGCGGCCACGCATGATGCCCGACTTCGAACGCAATTCGTTACGAAACTTTGTTTGAAACTGAAACGTCACACGTGGAAGATCGCGATATGAGTTCACGTGATCACGAATCATACGTGCCATCGGTTCCTCGTGCGTGCAGCCGAGACCGAGTTCGTTATCATTCTTGAGTTTTGTCTTGAACCATACGTCGACGACCTCATCATCCCAACGGCCTGTCGACTTCCATAGCTCAGGGTCCTGGAGTGCAGAAAGTGACACTTCCTGTCCACCAAGCGCATTCATCTCTTCGCGAATAATCTGACGAATATTTTCAATGACGCGCAGACCAAGTGGGAGATAATCGTATACACCGGCCATCTCCTTGTGCACGAAGCCGGCACGGATTAGAAGTTGCGCATTCTTGGCGACCTCGTCTGAGGGGGCTTCTCTCCTCGTTTTCGTAAAAAGCTGGCTTTGGCGCATAATTCCCTAACTATACTGCGCACAGGGCCCAAGAGCAAAAGCGCAGCAAAATCTCCATTACTGGCATTCTTGACACAGATGTCTTAGTGAATGAGCTTCAGGATGTCATGGCCGGTGACTACCACCATGAGAAGCACGAGCAGTGCAAAGCCGACACCGTTTACTGCCGCTGCAAAAGATGGTTTTATCGGCCTACGCGTAATGGATTCAATAATTACAAAGAGGAGTCTTCCACCGTCAAGCGCAGGAATAGGAAGAAGATTTATGATTGCGAGATTTATGGAGATGATAGCAGCTATGGAAAGGAGCTGCGCAAAGCCTTCTGAGTATGCGGTTCCGACCGCTCCTGCGATGCCAACAGGACCCGATACCTGCGAAAGGTCCGCGCGAAGCGTTATCGCTTTCCAGAAGAACTGTCCGAGACCCACTGCAGTCTCCTTCGTTATTTCCCAGGTATAGATAGCGCCATCGATAGGAGCGCGCAGTAGCGAGACCGGTACGGTGCCTACGGGAGTAACGGAGACACCGAGCGCGAGCCGTGCCGGCTCGCGTGCTCGAACTCGCCGGCTCGACCGCCGTCGCTACGGC
>CAXUAR010000040.1:0-1654 GCA_964249155.1 uncultured bacterium
CTTCCCGAAGTTCCCTATCCCGGAAGGCACTACGCACGAACAGCTTCTGCGCGACCGCACCTATGAAGGTCTCGCTACGAGAAATATGGAAAAGACTGACGAAGCAGTCAAGCGCATCGAATATGAGCTTTCCGTCATCATCGGCAAAGGCTTCGCGCCGTACTTCCTTACCGTGTCCGACTTGCTCACGCATGCCAAAGAGCAAGGTATTCTCACAACCACCCGCGGCTCCGCCGCGGGCTCCCTCGTCTCGTACCTGGTGGGTATCACGAACGTCGACCCGCTTGAGTATAAGCTTCCCTTCGAGCGCTTCCTCAATCCTGAACGCCCAAAGGCACCGGATATCGACATGGACTTCGCCGATAACAGGCGTGATGAGATGATCGCCTATGCAAAAGAAAAATACGGCGCAGAGAACGTCGCACAAATTGGAACGTTTGGAACCATGATGGCACGCGCAGCGGTCCGCGATGTCGCGCGTGCGCTCGGCCACGCATATGGAACTGGTGATCGCATCGCCAAGCTCATCCCGCTCGGCGCGCAAGGTTTTCCCATGACCATAGAGCGCGCGCTTAAAATCGAACCCGAGCTGAAGCAGCTGTACGAGGAAGACGATGATACTAAAGAAGTGCTCGATCTGGCCCGCCGCATCGAAGGCTGTGCGCGCCAGACGGGCGTGCACGCGGCGGGCATCGTCATTTCTCCCACCCCCCTCACCGAGTGGACTGCGCTTCAGGTTGACCCCAAGACCGGCAAGCTCATTACGCAGTACGACATGCACGCCATTGAGGATGCTGGCCTTTTGAAATTCGATTTCCTTGGTATTAAAAATCTTTCCATACTCGCAGATGCTGTCGCGCGCGTAAAAGAATCGCGTGGCATTGCTATAGACATTGAAAATATCCCCATCGATGATAGCAAGACCTTCGAGATGCTGGCTCGCGGTGACACAGAAGGCACCTTCCAGCTGAACGGCTCCGGGATGACGCGGTACTTGAAGGAACTCAAGCCGACGACCATCCACGACATCAACGCGATGGTAGCACTCTACCGCCCAGGTCCGATGGAAACAATCCCGATGTACATTGAGCGGAAGCATAATCCTACACTCATCCGATTCCTCGACGAACGCATGAAGGACTATTTAGATTTCTCCTATGGTCTTTTGGTGTACCAGGATGACGTGCTTCTCACCGCTATTAGGCTTGGCGGCTATTCGTGGCTCGAAGCCGATACCCTTCGCAAAGCTATGGGTAAGAAAATTCCTGCAGAGATGGAAGCACAGAAGGAAAAATTATTGAAGGGCTTCACTGAGTATGGAAAGCTTTCGCCTGCAAAAGGCGAGCAACTTTGGAAGCTCATTGAACCATTCGCAGCATACGGCTTCAACAAGGCCCATGCAGCCTGTTACGGAAAGGTCGCGTACCAGACAGCCTATATGAAGGCGAACTATCCTGCCGAATACATGGCCGCCGTTCTTACAGCAGACTCAGGCGACACAGAGTCTATTTCTATATTCGTGGCTGAGTGCGAACGCTTAGGAATTCCAGTTCTTCCGCCAGACGTAAACGAAAGCGGAACCGACTTCACGGTAGTAGAAGTAGACAGTGAAAACAGCGTCCCGCAGACGGGACGCTCAGACCTGCGCGGTAAG
>CAXUAR010000040.1:1664-6360 GCA_964249155.1 uncultured bacterium
GAATCACTTATCAAAGGCGGGGCGCTCGATCGTTTTGCAGAAGGAACAGGCGGCCGAAGTTATTTGATGACACACATAGAAACCCTCCTCGCCTTCCATCGCGACGCGACCGCGGAAGCACCCCAGGATTCCCTCTTCGGGTCTATGGCGCTTACGCCGAACCTCCTACTGCCAGCCGGCAATGAAGTAACGCCCGTGGGCCTCAAGCTCGCCTGGGAAAAGGAACTGCTCGGTATCTACGTCTCAGGTCATCCGCTCGACGCGCATGAAGACAAGCGCACGAAGGCCGGAACTACTATTCAGGAGATCTTAGAGAATCCTGAACCAGGGAAAGCGATCATACTTCCGGTGCTTCTGACGCAGGCAAAGATGCACCTCACCAAGGGCGGCGAGCGCATGGCCTTCGTTACGTTTGAAGACAAGACGGGCAGCATCGAAGCAGCCATTTTCCCTAAGCTCTTCAAGGATCACACCGCGAGTATCGTGCCTGGCACGTGCCTCTTAATAAAAGGAACGGTATCGATCCGAAACGGCGAAGCAACACTTTCCGTTGAGAACCTCAAGGCGCTGTGATATACCGAGTAAGGCGTCAGCAGTACTAGGGAGGATATGTATGTTTGGTCGTACACCGACGATACTTGCCAGCGTAGTCGCAAAAAGCAGACACAGGACTTCGACTGCAACGCAGACGAAGAAACCAGTACGGCCGGCAGATACTCCGTCTCCAATGCTCGTAGATCGCAGTCATCGACCGGGCAATCGCGGGGACTCATAGCCTAAGCCCCAAACACACTGCGGGCGACTCCAGAGGAGTCGCCCGCTTTTTTATGCTATTCTCATATCCTATGGCTACCCTCGAAGAAAAACGGCATACCCTCGCCCATGTGCTCGCCGCTGCAGTGCTTGAACGCTACCCAAACGCCAAAACTACCATTGGCCCAGCCGTCGATACTGGCTTTTATTACGACTTTGATTTTGGTTCAAAAAACACGGGTCAGAAGGGGTCAAACGCCGCTCCCGGCGAAGCGGAGCTCGAAGAGCTTACGAACGCCATGCGTGATCTCCTACCCTCCTGGACGGATATGCATGGCACGACCGTATCTGAAGCTGATGCCCGCGAGCGCTTTGCCGGAAACCCGTACAAGCTCGAACTCATCGACGGTATTGTAGCGTCTGGCGAGCCAATCACTCTGTACAGCGCGGGCGGCTTTACCGACCTCTGCCGTGGCGGACACTGCGAGCATCCAGCACACGACATCAACGCAGACTCATTCTCACTCGAACGCATTGCAGGAGCATACTGGCGCGGCGATGAAACAAGGCCAATGCTCACGCGCATTTATGGACTTGCCTTCGACACCAAAGAGGAGCTCGATGCATACAAAGCTCAGCAAAAAGAAGCGCGTACGCGCGACCATCGCAAGCTCGGTCGCGAACTCGACCTCTTCACGTTTTCCGACCTCGTCGGTTCTGGCATGCCGCTTTTCACTCCTCGTGGCGCAGCCATCCGCAGCGAAATCGTTAATTACTCGCGCGAGCTTAATCGCGGCCTAGGCTTTGGCGAAGTGCATACGCCGAACATAAACAAAGGCGAACTCTTCAAGGTCTCCGGCCACTACGACCAATACAAGGAAGATATGCTCACTGTTTCTTCTCAGTATGTGAAGGACGAGATGTTTATGAAGCCGATGAACTGTCCTCAGCACACGCAGATATTCGCTTCGAAGCCTCACTCATACCGCGACCTCCCTATTCGCTATGCAGACTTTGCTGTACTCTATCGCGACGAACGCCCAGGAGAGCTTTCTGGCCTCACGCGCTTGCGCGCCTTTGCTCAAGACGATGGACATATCTTCTGTCGTGAAGACCAGGTTGAAGAAGAATTGCTAAAGATTCTTGCAGCTATTCAGACCGCGCTTAAGACCTACAATATTGGGTATTGGATTCGCCTTTCGCTGCGCGATCCGAATAATAAAGAAAAGTATCTCGGTACTAACGAGAACTGGGAACGTTCTCAGGACGAGCTCCGCAGAATTCTCGTAACGACAGGCGTTGAGTTTAAAGAAGCTGAAGGTGAAGCTGCGTTCTACGGACCGAAGCTCGACATTATGGCCGTCGATGCCCTTGGTCGCGAGTGGCAGATTTCTACAATTCAGGTAGATCGTACGATGCCGGGCCGCTTTGAGCTTGAATACACGGCTGATGACGGTTCAAAACAAGCTCCCGTCATGATCCATCGCGCGCTTGTAGGCTCCCCTGATCGCTTCCTGGGCATTCTTATTGAGCATTATGGAGGTGCCTTCCCTACCTGGCTCGCGCCTGAGCAGGTGCGCATTCTTCCTGTGTCTGAGAAGCAAGAGGCCTACGCAGATACTATCGTTAAGCAGCTATTCGATGTGAACGTACGCGTTGAATCTGAATCACGCGACTCTCTCGGCAAGCGCATCCGTGCTGCAAAGCAGGAAAAGATCCCGTACGTGCTCATCGTCGGCGATAAGGAAATGGAAGACCAGACCGTCACCATCGAGAGCCGCGACAATGGCAAGCTCGATCCGATCGCTGTGAGCGAGTTCGTGGCAAATATTTCGAAAGAAATTAAGGAGCGAAAGTAGCTGAGCTTGAGCTGAATAAAAAGAAAAAACCGCAGCCCCTGGCTGCGGTTTTTTCTTTTCGCTTTAGCTTAGCCCTGGGCTACCGCGAGTGCGCGCGTAAGCGCGAGCTTGATGCCGGTAACACCCATCGAGTAGCTGCCATCGACCGCGGTCGTAAGCGAGGTTACGAGGCGTTCGAGGAATGGCGTCGCGAGAGGGTCGGTTACGAGCTTCACATCGCTATGAACCGGCGTGCCGTCGATACGCGCGCGATATGCGTCGTCGAGTGCGCAGATAGCCTGTGCCATAAAGTCTTCGACGTCGTGACCAGCCTGATTCATGCCGCGGATGATGCCGAAGACCGTGTCGCGCTCGCCGTTAAGGATTGCGCTGATGAAGCCTGGCACTTCTACATGCACGGGCGCAGCTGCGGGCGCTGCGGGCGCAGAAGCCTGCGCGCGAGGCGCCGGAGGGATGATTGGCGCAGCGTATACGATCTCAGGGACAGCTGCAGGAGCAGGAGCCTCCGCTACAACTTCATGATGAGCTTCCTCAGCATGAGCTGGCGCAGAAGCCTCCGTAGAGAACTGCATGCCTGACTCGCGAGAAAGTCCCTTTACGATGTCGTCGATAGTAAGCGCGCTTCCCTGCGCAAAGGCCTTGAAGCCCTGGCCAGTCATCTCTGCGCGTGACGGTGCAACGGTTGCGTGCGATGCGTACTGCACTCCGTGCTCTGGTGCTGCGTGCGACACCGCGGACTTGCTTACCACAGGCATAGCGTGCGCCACTGCTGCTTCGTGAATAGCCTCGTGGCTTGAAGTCGCAGCATAGACGGTATCCGAATGCGCTGCATAGGTAGGCGCTGCGGAAGAGTTGTCAGAGTGAAGAGTCTGGCGAACTGCTGAACCGAAGGTGCCGAGCTTGCGACGCATCACCGGGAGTCCGCCGAAGAGTACGAGGTACGCAGCGGCAAGGCTCCAGATAACGAGCATGAGCCAATAGACTATGGTGCCGACGGGTCCGAGATCGAGACCCGTATATGGTATTTGCGACAGGTACACGCTCGAGAGCGGTGGCGCTTGGCGGCTTATAGAGTTAAAGAAGACGCGTGGGCTTGGGCTTCCGCCACCTCCTCCTCCGCCGCAGCTACCGCTGCAGCCGCCACCTCCTCCACCACAACTACCCCCCGTACAACCGCCGCCTCCAGTTATTATGGTGACAGGGGCTCGGCAGGCAGTCTTTACGACTTCATTTGGCACCGTTGCACTATAAATAGTGTCCGATGTCGGATTAACCGTAACCGTACCAGTAGCCGTCGTAAACGTACCAACATTATTGTCGATAGTAACTGACGGTGAGTTCTGGATGCTCCAGGTAAGCACTACGGCATCGCCAGGATTGATGTTCGTCTTGTCTGCAGTAAGTGCGAGACACATTGAACTGCCGGTGACGACAGTCGTCGTCACGTGAACCTTCGCCTGACAGTGCACGCTCTGGGTTCCGTTGCTGACGGTACCTACATAGGTCGTATCAACGGTCGGATATACGACAGTCGAGCCCGAAGAGCTGGTCGCAGTGCTGAAAGTACCAACACCTGGTGCAATCGTAATCGAATCAGTATTTGAGGTCTGCCACGAAAGCGTGACGGCAGCACCCGACGCTATTTCAGACGATGAGCTGAGCAACGTACAGCTGGCTTCAGGAGTTGAGGGTGGCGGAATTATCACCGGTGGAATATCTGTCGAAGGCGGAACAGTAACGGGTGGCACATCAGTCGGTGGGATGGTGCAACACGGTGACGTATATACAGGAATATCGGGAGTAGGGACTGTGGGAATCGTACAACACGGTGAGGTATAGACCGGGGTGTCCCCAGTATGTCCCACAACAACAATGTCACCGGGCAAAGAAGGCGTGCTTACACCAGTAGTACAACACGGTGAGGTATAGACTGGTTCATCCTTCTGAGGTGCTGTTACCACAATGTCCTTACCATCGCCATTATTATTGTTTGAATTGTTGTTAACAGTAGTTACTGGAGCTACAACAACTGGGATTATAGGAGCGATAGGGGTAATTACGACAGGTGGTGGAGGGGTTACTAC
>CAXUAR010000040.1:6373-6618 GCA_964249155.1 uncultured bacterium
GACTGGAACAGGAGCGGTCACAATTATGTCACCAGGAATAACCTGCGCAGAAGCGCCGGTTGGAGTTCCAAAGCCAACGGTCATGCCGACGATTCCGCCAGACATAAGGACAGCAAATACGATGAAAAGGCCGGTTCGAAGCGGATGCGACTGGAGGGTCTTTTTAGTGCTGTTGTAAGTCATAATAATAGTATACTAGAACTTAATAATTTGTCAAATATAGTGAAATCCACCCTCACAGCCCT
>CAXUAR010000041.1:0-6504 GCA_964249155.1 uncultured bacterium
ATTCTGCATATAAAGAAATCTTAAGGAAAATATCAATAAAGACTAGTTATCCCCACATGGCGATTCTGGCTATACTGATACGCTATGTATCTAGGTATTCGCTAATTATTTCTTATATATGAAACTCTACTATGCTCCGGGTGCGTGCTCGCTTTCGCCCCATATTATAGCTCGCGAAGGCAAGCTGGCTCTCGAACTTTCTCTTGTCACGTTTGATGATACTGCGCGCACGACTGCCGAGGGTGAAGATTTTTTTGCCGTAAATCCAAAAGGTGGGTATGTGCCGGCGCTCAGGCTTGATTCGGGCGATGTGCTTGCGGAAGGCGTAGCCATTGTTCAGTACCTGAGCGACCAGTCGTCAGAGACGCTTACGCCGGAAAGAGGCTCGATGGACTATTACCGTATGCTTGAGTGGCTCACATTCATTAGCTCAGAACTTCATAAAGGATTTTCGCCGCTCTACAATCCAATGATGCCAGAGGATCAGAAGGAATCGCAGAAAGGAAAGATCATGGGACGGCTCACATTCGTCGAGACTGAACTTGGCAAGCACGCCTATTTGATTGGAGAGTCGTTTACGCTACCTGATGCGTATCTTTACACCATCCTTCGCTGGACAAAGAAATTCGATATGGATCTTTCTGACCATCCGAATATCACTGCATTTATGGCACGCATGGATGAACGTGAAGGAGTAAAAGAGGCCCTCAAAGAGGAGGCATTGGAAGCGTTTACGGGATAATCGGAGTTAGGTTCAGCCAAACACAGGGCGCGCCAAAGGCGCGCCCTGTGTTTGCTATACTTCACTCATATGTGGATACTGTACGCAGCAGGATCAGCGCTTACTGCCGCACTCGTGTCGATCTTCGGTAAGATAGGACTTCGTGGGGTTGACCCTACGCTTGCAACTATAGTACGCGGCGTAGTCATGGGCGGATTGCTCATCATTGCAGGACTCACACTTAAGAAATTCAATGAATCAGCTCTTTCCACAATCGACAATCGCGCATGGCTCTTCATCTTTCTTTCGGCTGCGGCAGGAGCAGCATCGTGGGTTCTGTATTTTACTGCACTAAAGCTTGGGCCTGCAGGAGGCGTGGCTGTGATCGATAAAATGTCGGTAGTACTTATCATTATAATCGCCGCTTTCGCTTTCGGAGAGGCATTCACGCTTCGTTCAGCCGCAGGCGTTATACTTACTATAGTGGGTGCAGCACTCATTGTATTTAAATAATCCCAACTCTATCGTTATGGAACGAAAAGCATATCTTGCCGGCGGTTGTTTCTGGGGACTCGAAGACCTCTTTCGTACCCAGCCAGGAATTAGTTCCATAGATGCAGGCTACACAGGTGGTGATAACGAGAACCCGACATATCAGAATCATCCGGGCCATGCTGAAGCACTTGAGATAGTGTATGACGATGAGAAAACGAGCTACAAGAATCTTCTCGACTTCTTTTTTCAGATTCATAATCCAACAACTCTCAATCAGCAAGGGAATGACCGAGGTACGTCGTACCGCTCAGCTATCTTCTACCAGAACCAAGACGAAAAGAAGCAGGCGGAAGACTTCATACACCTCGTAGATGATTCTAATCGCTGGAAAGATCCTGTCGTCACAACACTTGAGCCCTTCACGAAATTCTGGAAAGCAGAAGAATATCATCAGGATTACCTTCAGAAGAATCCTGGTGGCTATACGTGCCACGCCATCTACTTCGATTCATATCTTTAATCTTTACATTCCTCCTGCCATCACCTACTTACTACCCTACAAAGCATGGTTGAGCATGGTATCGTAGTCATACAATGTCATCACGTAAGAAATCATCACCAAAGAAGGCGACAAGCGTGGGTAAGGACCGAAAGGTTACGTATATCGTAGGATTTACCTTTCTGTGGATCGTTGCTATTTACCTCATTGGATGGAGCGATGTGCTCGGCACGCGCTATTCACGCGAAGAAGCACAGGCGACTTCGACCTCTACAAACCTCACCAGCCAAGAGATCGCGAAGACTATCCTCGATACTAAAGCATACGATGCAAAGATGATATCTATTGCGAATTATTCTTCGACTACGGCATCGACGACGAAGCGCATCTGGCCGACCAAGGCTCCATACCCCAAGGCGGGTGCTATTCTTCCGTTCAAGCGCATTATTGCCTACTACGGTAATTTCTATTCGACCCACATGGGTGTACTTGGCGAATATCCAGCACCGCAGATGCTCTCAATGCTCAAAGCAGAAAAAGCGAAATGGGAAGCCGCTGACCCTTCGACTCCCGTCGTGCCGGCTATCGACTACATTGCGCTTACCGCACAGGGAAGCCCTGGCAAGCAAGGCTACTATATGCTGCGCATGCCTGATACCGAAATTGATAAAGCCGTCGCGCTTGCAAATCAAGTGAACGGTATCGTTATCCTTGATGTGCAGGTAGGACTTTCGAATCTACAGCGCGAACTTCCAATGCTCGACAAATATCTCGCCATGTCAAACGTACACCTTGCTATTGATCCAGAATTCTCCATGAAAGATGGTGCGAAGCCCGGAAGTGAGATCGGTACCTTTAGCTCAAGTGATGTGAACTATGCCGCACAACACCTAGCCACGCTCGTGCAGGAAAACGATGTGCCGCCAAAAGTTCTCATTGTGCACCGCTTTACGGAGAATATGGTAACGGGTTACCAGAACATAAAATCGCTTCCAGAAGTGCAAATAGTCATGGATATGGACGGATGGGGAGATCCTGCAAAGAAGCTCAATACGTACCAACGCTATGTGGCGAGTCAGCCCGTGGAGTTTACTGGCTTCAAACTCTTTTATAAGAACGATCTGAAGCCACCAAGCACACGTATGCTTACCCCCAAGGAACTCTTAAAGCTCACGCCACAGCCCCTATTTATTCAGTATCAGTAATTAGTTAATCATATCTTCATACAGTAGCGCTATACTTAGTGTATACTTATTACTTAAGTAGATTTACCATCAATTCTTATCACTTATGAAAATTTTTGCAGGCTTTATAACCGCTCTTGTAGCAATTGCACCATTCAGTGCGTTTGCCGCAACGTATGCGTATGTAAACACAAGCGATGCGGTTAGTACCGTAGACGCTAGTAGTGCAGCTATAGCGCTTAGCACTGCTCCAAATATTGGAGTACACAGTGGTGTGATTCTTCTAACGAATCCTACGACAGTAAACACAGGCTCATCAGTATCAACCGTACCTACGACTGATACTAAGGCAGCTGATCTTGATGTAACACTTCATAATCTTCTTACGGAGCATGTTGCATCAAGTATTGATGTCCTTCGTGCTATCGCAGATGGCAGCGCGACTGCTAAAACGGGCGCTCTTCAGGAACAGGATGCAAATGCTGTTGACCTAGCAGCTGCTATTGGCAGCGTGTACGGTGCAGATGCGCAGGCAGCCTTCCTCAAGGATTTCCGTGACCACATTACGGCATCCAATGCGTATACTCAGGGACTTAAGGATGGCAGTGTGACTAACCAGACTGCCGCTCTTGCAAACCTTGATGCGCAGCTTGTGAATCTTACGAATCTTCTCTCTGGTGCAAATCCAAACATTGACAATGCAACATTGCTATCAGCACTCCGTCAGCATGAATCATTGATCAACCAGTCTTCACAGGCGTACATCGCAGGTAACTATGCACAGGCATACACCCTCGAGCGTCAGGCAATTACTCAGATTGCTGGAGGCGCTGACTACCTTGCTGGTGCAATCGTAAAGCAATACCCAGACAAGTTCCCAGGATCAACGACAAGCAAGGCAACGATGCTTCGCGCGGCTATGAATGACCTTCTTACCGAGCACGTAGCATCAAGCCTTGATGTACTCCGTGATATCAGTAAGGGTAATACCGCAGCAGAAGCAGGAGCTCTTCAGGAACAGGATGCAAATGCTGTTGACCTAGCAGCTGCTATTGGCAGCGTGTACGGTGCAGATGCGCAGGCAGCCTTCCTCAAGGATTTCCGTGACCACATTACGGCATCCAATGCGTATACTCAGGGACTTAAGGATGGCAGTGTGACTAACCAGACTGCCGCTCTTGCAAACCTTGATGCGCAGCTTGTGAATCTTACGAATCTTCTCTCTGGTGCAAATCCAAACATTGACAATGCAACATTGCTATCAGCACTCCGTCAGCATGAATCATTGATCAACCAGTCTTCAAAGAGTTTCAACTCAGGTGACATACTGGGTGCGTATACTACAGAGCGCCAGGCACTCAAGCAGATTGCCGGTGGTGCAGACTACCTGTCAGGAGCAATCGTAAAACAGTACCCAGGAAAATTCTAGAACCTTCTAGATACGTATAGGACACTTACGACACCACCTCCGAACGATTTCGTTCGGAGGTGGTGTCGTATCTCTTACATAAAGATTCTAACGCCACGAGGAATGTCCGACGTGCCATCTGCGACAGTAGGGGCAGCGATAGGCGTGGTTGCCGCCGCCAAGGCGGCGGGCTTCACGAGACGCGGAGGCTTCACTTCCGTGTTTAATCTTGCGCCAACAGGTACGGTAGCGTCGCCAGAAGAATTTATAGATGGCTCGTATCATGCGTATGTAGGAGATTTATTCTAAGTATACTGGCTTTTTACGACAGGTCTCCATCTGGTATGTCTTGAGGAATGAATAGCACGCGTCGCGACACAGGACTTTTTATAAAGTTCACACCGTTCTGAATATTCCTCATTCTCTTCAAATTTGCGGGAGGTCTCCACTACTCCCGCATGTCTCCGCTTGGCGAGCGACTCTTGCCATTGTGGGTAGTAGGCTTTCTGATGGGCGGTGCGTCTCTCGTGCAATTACTGCTTGATGTACCGGCAGGCAGGCTTCTTGATCGATACGGATACCGCAAGCTCCTCACGCTAACAATGCTTATATTCTTCCTTGGGGCGCTCGCTGACCGCCTCGAAAAGAAAAAGTTGGTATTCTTCTCGGTTCAGGCTTCGATTTGTTCTTCATTTTGTTCGGGTTCATGGCCACGACGGGGGATGAGTTGGCGAACATATCCCTTTGGGCCTGGTTTCATGGCCTTGATAGTAAACACGCGCACGATGGAGCCGTCGCATAAGTCATTAATCTGTTTGAGGATCTCGGCTGGATGATAGGTCCTATTATGGCAGGTTTACTCTATGACGTAGTCGGACCTTCATGGACGGTCGTCATAGGCGCCACACCTATACTAGCCATCTGGATATTGTATTGCCTTGTCTTCCAGAAATATCAAGTTCCGAACGGGGAGTGGTTGTCTATTCCAACCAAGCCACACAAGAGGAGATATAAGATGTAATCGCATGGAGATACGTATTCCAAATCCCGAACGAAAGCGTGCACCAACAGACGTTACTTCAAGCATAATCGTAGCTTCGACAATCGCTACTTCATACCGAACGCTCTTCAAGCGATTCGTGTCTTTCGACCGCAGACTCTGGACGCTTTGCGGCACCGTATTCTTTGGAGAGATTATAAATACGCTCTCAACATTCTTCCTGTTTCCTGCCGATCTATGTGTACCAAGAGACCGGTGATCCTACTCAGGCGATTATCATAGCGGTTGTATCCGCCATCCCGTCGCTATTTGGCTACCACCTTGGCATGCTCGTAGACTGGGCGGGCGAACGCGCTATCTTCATCATAGGATTCCTCATATTGTCGACAGCACTTGCGACTCTATTCTTCTTTCCGTATTGGACGATTATCTTGATCGTCATAATTGTCACAGAAATCGCCCTTGTACTCATGAGTCTTACGTAGAAAACGCTCCTGACGAAACTTAGTTCCCCCCGATATCTGGGGCGAATGGGCAAGCGCCAGGGAAGGTCTGAGCGTTATCGGCGCAATCTGCGGGCCGATCGGAGTCGGTATCTTGTTTGACCTTGTGGGCGCGCAGTACACCTTCCTCACGTTGGCCTGTGCAAGCCTGTCTATGCTCATTCTCGCCGCTTGGATATTTAACAAGTTTCTCTCTGCCGTATAACGTTATTTCTTATTTGCTAGAATAAGTTTCTTAAGTTCCTCGTCCATGTCGTCAGCGATTTGCAGATGGCGCGGGAAAATACTGTATTCTCTAATATTTTCGCTAAGGGCAGGGAGTACGAATACGTTTCCGCTGTCTTTAAATCTACCAAATGAAATCCTAAATCCCTGTTCTTCAAGTCTTTTGATCCGCTCGTCAATGGGCGTAACGAGCCCAGGAAACTCCTCCTCGTCTGCCTTCATAGCCGCATACGCTTCAGGATCAATGCCTGCATGAAGTAAGTATAGCAGGTAGCTCATACCTCTCATGCCAGTCGAGTAAGAACCGCATCTACGCAAAATTGAGGAAATACGCTATAGTAGGGGAATATGGCGATAAAGCAAGCGGGGTCACCGCGCGAAGGAAGCGTGCGTTTTGAGGAAGTGTCATACGGATACGGTCATAATCACCCGATCTTGAAAGAGACGGGTTTTGCGTTGCGCAAGGGAA
>CAXUAR010000042.1:0-6019 GCA_964249155.1 uncultured bacterium
TGATAATAGTATTCTTGAAATTTACTTTCCTACCCTTTCCATCAGTCAGGTGACCTGAGTCAAGCACTTGTAGAAGAATGTTGAATACTTCTGGATGTGCCTTTTCTATCTCATCAAACAACACCACAGAGTAGGGCCGATGGCGAATACGTTCGGTGAGTGATCCTGCCTCTTCATAACCCACATAGCCGGGAGGCGCGCCGATGAGCTTCGCGATCGAATGCTTTTCCATAAACTCGCTCATATCGACGCGCACGAGCGCGTCCTTATCGTTGAACATGAATTCAGCGAGTCGTTTGCTGAGCTCAGTCTTCCCAACGCCTGTAGGACCAAGGAAGAGGAACGAACCGATAGGACGATTCGGGTCGGAAATTCCAACACGCGAGCGCTTCACGGCGTCAGCCACTATCTTGATAGCATTGTCCTGGCCGATAACTTCAGCCGTAAGCTCGCTCTGCATGCGCGAAAGCTTAGACGCTTCTTCTTCGATCATTTTTGAGACAGGGATGCCGGTCCAGCGAGAGACCACGCCTGCAACTTCATGCTCGGTTACTTCTTCGTGCAAAATGCGGCGTGATTTCTGAAGTACTTTGAGACGCTTTGCCTTTCCTTCCAAATCTTTTTTGAGCATTGGTACTTTTCCATAATGGATTTCAGCGGCAAGTCCGAGGTCGCCCGTAGATTCTGCATTGTCAGCGGCAACACGAAGTTTCTCAAGCTCCTCCTTGATACCGCGAATACCTTGAATCACTTCCTTTTCGTTCTTCCATTTAAGCTCAAGCTCGGAAGTCTTCTCACGGAGGTCAGCGGTTTCCGCATCAATATTCTTGATGCGCTCGCGAGTCTCTTTAGCGTGAGTGCGCTCTTGTCCAGATGCAGTCTCATCGTCTTTCTTAAGCGCCTCGCGCTCTATCTCGAGCCTGCGGATGCGACGGTCAGTTTCTTCGAGAAGCGGTGGCTTATTCTCAAGCGCAATACGCAATCCGGAAGCTGCCTCGTCAATAAGGTCGATAGCTTTGTCTGGAAGAAAACGATCACTGATATAGCGGCTTGAAAGCTCGACGGCCGAGACGATAGCGCCGTCGGTAATGCGTACGCCGTGGAACAGCTCGTACTTATCGCGCAACCCGCGAAGGATTGCTATGGCGTCTTCAGACGATGGTTCATTCACGAATACCGGCTGGAAACGACGGGTTAGAGCGGCATCCTTCTCGATATGCTGCTGGTATTCCTTGAGAGTCGTTGCTCCAATCATGCGAATTTCTCCGCGCGCGAGCGCGGGCTTGAGCATATTGGTTGCATCCATAGAGCCTTCGGCGGCACCGGCACCGACGAGTGTATGAAGTTCATCGACAAATAAAATAACTTTCCCCGCCGACCTCTCGACTTCCTTCATAACGTTCTTCATGCGCTCTTCAAATTCGCCACGGTACTTGGTACCGGCAATGAGCATGCCAAGGTCGAGCGAAAGTAGCTCCTTGCCCTTTAGCGACTCAGGCACGTCGCCGGTCGCAAGGCGGAGTGCCAAGCCTTCAGCAATAGCGGTCTTTCCGACGCCTGCTTCTCCGATGAGAACAGGATTGTTCTTAGTGCGCCGTGAGAGAATCTGGATCACACGATGTATTTCCTGGTCGCGACCAATGACTGGATCCAGAGCATTATCTGCCGCGAGTTTGGTAAGGTTGCGCGTATATTTCGCAAGCGCCCGAAAGCGCTTCGGCTCTGCAACTTGGCCGTCCTTAGACGTCTTCAATTCTTTAAGCACTGCAAGCACAGTCTCTTCATCTATCTTGAAACGATTGATAGTCTCGCTCGCTGGTCCTGGATGCTCTAGGATAGCCACAAAAAGATGTTCGGTTCCGATAAACGAATCATTCATCGACGCAGCGACTTTTCCGGCTGACTCAAGCACCTCGGCGAATTCAGGTGTAAGAAATAGATTAAACGATGGCGAAAGAATAGTCGTCTGCTCGGGAGACTCAAGGGTTTCGAGCAGCATATCGGCAAGAAGCATGGTGTCTATGTCCATGCGGTCGAGTACGGAGAATACCAGACTTTCCTCCTGATGGATGAGCGCCGTAAGCAAGTGAAGCGGACTTACGTGATTCTGACCACGCTCAATAGCAAGCTCATGGGCTCGCTTTATTGCTTCCTTTGCCTTTGCAGTGAAATTCTTGAATGGTTCCATATAAACGTAGTGTATTGCGAGTAGTGTATGAAACGTAAATAAGACTATTGTACAGCCGGACTTGCAAGCAAGGCAGAGATACTATCCGGAGTGATAAGGGTACCTGATTTCGTATCTCCAATACCTATAACCTGGCCCGAAAGGTCTACAACGCCTGCGCCGACCGGAAGGCCGGTAAGATTCGTCTCAATTTCAGCGGCACGTACCTTACTTATAATACCGGTTATAGCAGCCAGATCTTTCGTTAAGGCTGCAACAGTCTGGCCTGCCTTCAAAGTTCCCGCGAGCGGAAGTACTGCGTCAGGCGCACTTGGCAGTGTTGTTCCATCAGCAAAGCCATACACAGCAAGCGCATCGTTTGACCGTGAGAGCGATGCAGCAACGATCGAACCATCCGAAAATTCTATCGTGGCTTCTTTTGGAAGACCTTCGACGAACGCAGTCACGACAGCGCGCGACTTCGGGAGATACGTTCCAAACGCGATAGCAGGCGTGGTCGTTGCGCCTTTATAGATGAGGATTGTGCGGGAAAGATCGTTCGACACTGCTGCGGTCAGAAGCTGTTCGGTAGTAGGCGACGGCTTCGCCGGTGCCACTACTGACTTTATCGGATTTGTCACTTGAATAGGCGTCGAAATCGTTTCTATCGTGTGGTCCACAATACGATTGACCGTCTGAGTAACCGTGAGCGGCGCGTTATCGAGCATGGATACCGTAAGAACAGCGGTCGCAATGGACACGACGAAGTTCACCATAACCGTAAGCAAGAGGAGTTGGGACTTCGACAGTTCTTCGATATCCATACCTTTAGTATAGCAAACAGGCGCGCCAGCCCAAAGCACGCAGCAGCCTGCGGTTACGGGTTATCCAGAAAATCCAGGGCACTACGTAAAGCTTTTGAGAACCGTTTCACTTCGCCGCGCTTAGTTGAAGGCCCGAACGAGATACGAAGTGTGGACATCGAGCGAGCCTTGTCACCTGTAAGAGCATATACGACAGCCGAACCCTCAGAATCGGTCTCACATGCGCTTTTGGTCGAAACGGCATAGCCTGCGGCGTCAAGAAGCATTACGAGGTAGTCAGTATCGCGACCAAGAAAAGAAAGGTTAAGAATGTGCGAGGAAAATTCTTTGCCAACAGTAACCATCATGGTAGGCACTCCATACGAACTATGACCGACAGACGTAAGACGATCGAGTAACGCGCCGCGCAGCTCACGTGCACGCTTAGAAAATTCTTTGTGTCCTGCCTGAGCATCCTCAAGAGCGGTAGCAAAACTTGCTGCAAGCGCCACGGACTCGGTCCCAGGGCGCAGCCCATGCTCCTGTCCTCCTCCGAAGACAATGGGCGAAATACTACGCGCATGTGGCACGATAAGTGCGCCGATACCCCGCACCCCGCCAACCTTTGAAGCATCAAGAGTCATGAGATCAGCACCGAGTCGCGTACGTTCGATCATTTCAACTAATGGCACATGGCTTGCGTCTACATGCAAAAGCGCCGAGCCCGCATACCCCGCCTTATCGATGAGCGTGCGCAGTGCCCGGGTGTCAAATCTGCTGCCTGTCTCTCCGCATACGACGTCGCACGTAACCAACACCGTTTCTGGACGAAGTAATGCCGCACAGGCAGAAATATTTATCTGGCCATGCGCAAGCGGTATGGCTTCGGTACATATGCCGGTCTTTGCGAATTCTTGTATCGTCTTTACTACCGATGAATGCATCGTTGGGAGATAGAGTATATGCATTTGCGAGCGTGCCATTCCTATCTGTTCGCATGTTCTGATACGGCCCTGGAGCGCGAGTGCATTTGCTTCGGTTGCCCCGCTTGTCATGACTACTGCCCCTGCTTTTACGCCGCAAAGCTTCGCAATGCGGCTGCGTGCATCTTCAAGTATCTCTTTAGCCTTTCGTCCTTCTTCGTGAGGCGACGACGGATTTCCATAGAGTGTACCTGCATCGGTAAAAGCTTTTTGCGCAGAAGCGCAGATCTGCGCAGCCGATGCCCAGTCAAGATATACTCTTCTATGTTTTCGTAGACGCAGACCCATAATTGACTTTTATACGATACCATAGCAGACTTTCTTTCGGGTATCAGAAGGAGAATGTCGTGTTGAGATTCCTGTATGTCCTCGCCACCTGGCCCTTCAAACCGTGGGAAGAGGATGCAACTCTATGCAGGTCCACCATGAACAAAGCGATCACGTCTGACATCTAACTATGTCAGACGACGACCATTACCGGTCTGACATGGGTTGTAATCGGTGTGACCGCGTTCATGGTGAGTTTCTGGAAACCGGAACTTACTCATACTGCTACCGACGTTACCGTGATGGGTACTGTCATGTATTTTGGTTCAGGGTTCTGGAACCAGCGGATATTGTATCTACACTGGAGAAGCTGACCGACGCATTATAGCGCCCGACATGTTCGGGCGTTTTTACATAGCGTTCACGCGCCCTGACTGGCAAAAAGCTATGTTTTGTGCCATACTGCATCCCAATGGCTTCAACCCCTCGCCCACCAATCGTCGCCGTCATGGGCCACATCGATCACGGAAAGTCGTCGCTGCTCGACTATATCCGAAAGGCGAACGTGGCCGCCAGCGAAGCTGGCGGCATTACGCAGCACGTCTCAGCCTATGAAGCCGTGCACAATCACGAGGGTGTAGAGCGTACGATAACTTTTCTTGACACGCCGGGACACGAAGCGTTCCGCACACTTCGCTCGCGTGGCGCTCAAGTTGCGGATATCGCAATTCTTGTCATAGCTGCTGAAGAAGGAGTAAAACCTCAGACTATAGAGGCATTTCAGGCAATTATCGAAGCTGGTGCCCCTGTCATTGTCGCCTTTACGAAAATCGATAAGAACGGCGCAGATATCGAGCGCGCGAAGATGTCTGCGGTCGAGAACGCAATCTATCTTGAAGGCCTTGGTGGTTCGATTCCGTACGCTGGCGTATCGAGCAAATCGGGAGAAGGTATCCCGGAACTTCTTGATCTCGTACTCCTTACAGCGGACCTCGCAGAGCTTACTGCAGACCTGGATAAGCAGGCATCGGGATTCGTACTTGAGTCCTCCCAAGACCCCAAGCGTGGCACATCTGCAACACTTATCATTAAAGACGGCACGCTTGGGAGCGGAATCTTTGTGGTAGCGGGTGACTCTATTGCGCCCGTGCGTTTCATCGAGGACTTCAGAAACGTACGTCTGGACAAGGCAATTCCCTCGCAGCCCGTGCGCATTTCAGGCTTTACTACGCTGCCTCCTGCGGGCACGACCTTCATAGCGGTCGACACCAAGAAAGAAGCTGAAAAGCTCGTGGAGGAAAAGCCTACGGTCGCCAATATTCCTGCTTCGCTTGAGACTGAGAATGGTAAAGTACTTCTTCCGCTCGTCATTAAGGCGGATGTTACTGGTAGTATCGAAGCTATCACGTACGAATTAAGCAAGATCAGCCACGATCGCGTCATTATTCGCATATTGTCTGAAGGCACCGGTGCAGTGTCTGAAAGCGATGTTAAATCAGCAAATGCTTCAAATGCCGTTGTCGTTGCCTTTACGGTTGGCACGGATACTACTGCACGCGACCTCGCTGAGCGTACCGGCGCACGTATTGAATCCTTTTCAATAATTTATGATCTGATTGAAAGGATTAAAGAACTAGTTATTGAACGTGCCCCGCACATAACAATCGAAGAAACCCTTGGTGAGGCTAAAGTGCTTAAGGCTTTCAGCGTAGCCGGAAACAAGCATGTACTTGGTGCCAAATGGATATCAGGAGAGCTTTCCGTAGGCGACATGATTAAGGTAGATCGTCGTGGTGTAC
>CAXUAR010000043.1:0-385 GCA_964249155.1 uncultured bacterium
GTATAGAGATGTGCACCGCATAACCATTGACGGAATAACCACACACTGGATTGCATTGGACTTTAAAGTATTCGTCGATCGAAGTACCGTTGCCATTGGAGAGCCACACAAATTCGATGAGCTCGGCTGGTTTACCCTCGACTCTCTTCCAACACCGCTTCATTCCCAATTTCCGTACGCTCTAGAAAAATACAAGGATCGTCTTTAGTTTGAGTATATGAATGTAATTACTCTCAACACATGGGGTGGGCGAGCAGGTGAGGAAGGACTGTTGACTTTCTTTAAAAAATATCGTGATACGACGGATATATTTTGCTTGCAAGAAATATGGTCAGATCGCCATGAAGAGTTTGAGGGAGTAATCGCTGGTGGGAGGGCAATCGAT
>CAXUAR010000043.1:395-2166 GCA_964249155.1 uncultured bacterium
ATTATGTTCTACGGACTACAAGAAATCACACTCGTTCTTCCTAACCACCAAGCATATTTCCGTCCTCAACTTGGCGACCACGGAATGGCCAAGGAAAAGGAGATTCAGAGACACGATTGGCTCAATCCGATAAAATCTTGAAATTTATAGACGCTCTCGGCCATCCAGTCCTATTGTGTGGTGACTTTAATCTTACTCCTGATACCAAGAGTTTTAAGAAGCTCGAAAACGCGGGTCTTGAGAACCTTATCAAGACATTTGGCATTACCTCTACCCGAACAAGTTTCTATACCAAGCCTGAGAAATATGCTGACTACGTTCTGATCACCGATGGAATCATAGTAAAAGATTTGAAAGTACTTCCCGAAGAAATCTCCGACCATGCGGCACTAATACTTGAGTTTGGAACGTAACAGACCCCACTATCCATACGCTGATGTGCGGCAGCGATAGGTGTGATTCCTGAGAACGCCCTACCCTCGCAGGGGAGCTATCGGCGCAGCAGCACTCGAGAACACTAGGCTCTACGTGGTATAATGCTGCAAACGCGTATGAAAATCATATTTACTGGCGGAGGAACGGGGGGGCATTTCTATCCCCTCATTGCCGTCGCCGAAGCCATTCACCAGCTCGTGCGTGAGCAGCATCTCGTGGCGCCGATGCTTGAATTCATTTCCGTCGACCCATACGACCAGCAGGCGCTCTTCCAAAATGACATCAGCTTCACGGACATTCCAGAAGGGAAGGTTCGAAGATACTTCTCATTCATGAATTTCTTTGGCGTATTCTCGACTCTGTGGGGAGCTACACGCGTGTTCTTTCATTTGCTAGGAGAACCGCCCGACGTTGTCTTTTCTAAGGGCGGCTTTGCAAGCGTGCCGACGATCGTTGCCGCGCATTGGTTGCGCATTCCGATTGTGATTCATGAGTCAGACTCGAAGCCAGGCCGCGCGACGCTGCTTGCGGCGAAGTACGCTACGCATATCGCGGTTACGTATGAAAGTTCTATTTCATACTTTCCTGAAAAGACGCGATCGAAGATCGCGCTCACCGGCATCCCGATTCGCGAAGCGCTCGCGCATCCGCTCCCAGAGGGAGCGGCACAGGAATTGCATTTGGACCCGAGCGTTCCAACCGTACTTATACTCGGCGGCTCGACCGGCTCTAAGCGCATAAACGAGACGGTGCTCGGAGGCCTTACGACAATCGTTGAGAATGTAAACGTCATCCATCAAACAGGAAAGATAAATTTCCCTGAGACAGAGTCGACGGCGAAAGTCGTCCTCGAGAACAGCGCACACAAGGATCGGTATCACGTATTTCCATACCTCTCTCAGGAATCAATGCGCGAAGCTGCTGGCGCAGCGATGTTGGTCATCTCCCGCGCAGGTTCCACCTCTATCACCGAGATCGCGCTCTGGAAGAAGCCTGCAATCCTTATTCCGATCCCTGAGTCCGTGAGCCACGACCAGCGCACAAACGCATACTCATACGCGCACCTCGGCGCAGCCGTAGTGCTTGAAGAAGACAACCTCGCGCCGCACATCCTTGCTGCCGAAATCAACCGTATCACCGCTGACCGCGCACTCATGGCGCAGATGAGCCAGCGCGGCGCGGCATTTGCGAACCCGAACGCTGCACGAACAATCGCGGAAGAACTTCTGCGCATTACGCTGTCGCACCAGGCCAAAAAATAAAAACACTTAGGTATGACCCACGTACGCACACGATTCGCTCCCAGTCCTACAGGCTTTATACATGTGGGGAATGT
>CAXUAR010000043.1:2176-5985 GCA_964249155.1 uncultured bacterium
CATGGTGGAGACTTTATCCTGCGTATAGAAGATACCGAGAAAAATAGAGAAATGGAGGGCTCTATCGGTCACATAATTGAATCTCTAAAGTGGCTTGGAATACAGTGGGACGAAGGTGTCGATATCGGAGGACCATACGAACCGTATATACAATCTGGACGTTTAGATAGCTATCGAAAATTTGCGCATAAACTCTTGGCTGAAGGTAATGCCTATCCAGATCCGTTCACAGAAGAAGAAGTGAAAGAATTTCGTGCTGAAGCCGAACGCGAAAAGAAATCTTTCCTATTCCGAGATCATCGCCCGAAAGAACTACAAGAGTGGGACGGCAAAGCACCACTACGATTCAGAGTGCCTGAAATAAAGCGATACGAGTGGAACGATGTTATTCGAGGATCACTTTCTGCAGGAGAGGAAGCACTGGATGATTTTATAATCATGAAAAGCGACGGATACCCTACGTATAACTTTGCTCATATAATCGATGACTACGAAATGAAGATTACTCATATTATGCGTGGTCAAGAATTCATATCGAGTACGCCGAAATTCTTGTCTCTCTATGATGCGCTTGGTATACAACGCCCAGAGATAGCTACGATGCCTGTAATTCTCGGAGCGGAAGGCACCAAAAAAATGGGTAAGCGCGACGGCGCGAAAGACATCCTCGACTATCGCGCCGAGGGCTATCTGCCAGCAGCAATGCTAAATTTCCTCGCGCTCCTCGGGTGGCATCCGTCTGGAGACAATGAGGTCTTGAGCGCTGAGGATCTCTTGCGCGAGTTCGACATTGAGCGTGTACAGAAAAGCGGGGCTCAATTTGATGAAAACAAGCTGCTATTCATAAATCGCGAATGGATGCGCAAGCTCACCGACGAAGCGTTCATAGAGCAGGGAGGTCTCATTTCTCCTGACCAGGCAAAGCTTTTGAAAATTGTTCCGCTTCTCAAAGAGCGTGTTCATACTTTTGGAGAAGCGCGCGAAATGCTTGCGGGCGAGCTTGCATGCCTTTTTACTGCACCATCACGCACTTCCGTTATGCGCGAGATGCTTATGAGCAAAGAGACTATGAGCGCACCCGGAAGCACCAAGACTCATTTCAAAGCCCTGCTTGGTATTATTTCCGAGCTTCATGAAGATACACCTTCCGATTCTATCAAGGAATTGCTTATGCCATACGCGGATAGCATCCCAAAAGAGCATGGAGGTCGCGGCTCTGTACTGTGGCCATTACGGTATGCACTTTCAGGCCAGGAACGTTCCCCAGACCCCTTTACCCTTATTTCAATACTGAGCCCTGCCGAAAGTGCTTCCCGAATACGTACTGCTCTTGATATACTAGGGTAATGAACGTGCGTTCTTTACTTAAACTTCAATTTTCCCTTTTTGCCATTGCTGGAGTGCTTTCAGGTTTTAATGCTCATACAACGCTTGCGCAAGCCGCACCAGATAACTCAGCTATCCAGTCACAGATAGACGCACACAATCAACAGATTGCGAATCTTGAGAAGGAGATTGCTGCATATCAGTCACAACTCAATACGCTCGGAGGGCAGCATCAAACGCTTCAGACGGCTATAAAGTCCATCGACGTGTCCCGTCAGCAAACGACTACCCAAATAAAGGTTACTCAAAATAAAATGGATGCGAGTGCGCTGAAGCTCCAAGAGTTGTCGGGCGAGATATCACAAAAGCAATATCAGATAGAGCTAGATAAGAAATCACTTGCGCAGTCTATGCGCGATATGAACGTCAGCGATGGAAAGAGCATCATCGAACAAATGATAGGCGCTGACAGCTTTTCCGATGCCTGGGCTGCAGCGGATACGTCACTAGCCGTAGGAGATGCACTACGCACGAACGCCAATGTGCTTGCTGGCGTAAAGACGCAGCTTGGCGAACAGCAGGCGGTTGTAAACACAACGCACGACGAACTTGCAAAACTCGACACCAATCTTTCAACACAGCAAAAACAACTTGACATAAATAAAGCCGCAAAGGCAGCACTCCTTGCTCAGACCAAGAATCAGGAATCAAGTTATCAATCCTTGATCATCCAAAAGAAAGCGCAACAGAAAGCATTTGAAAACGAACTAAACTCACTCGAGTCTCAACTTACGTCAGTGGGGCAAGCGAGCATACCAACGGTAGGGAAGGGTATTCTTGCGTGGCCGTTCTCTCCGACCTTTGCCAAGTCCTGTCTTGGGAAGGCAAGCGCGCTCGGTAATAATTTCTGTATAACACAGTACTTTGGGAACACTGCCTTTGCGGCTTCAGGCGCGTACAACGGTAGCGGTCACAATGGTATCGATATCGGTATGCCCATTGGAACACCCGTGCAAGCAGCGCTTGCTGGTACGGTGCTTGGCACGGGGAACACTGACCTTGCACACAGCTCTTCGGGAGCTATGTGCTATTCGTTCGGTAAGTGGGTCGCCGTGAAGCACGCCAACGGCCTCGCAACGGTGTACGCACACCTTTCTCAAATAAGCGTGTCCACGGGGCAGAGCGTTGATACCGGCCAATTGCTCGGCTATTCAGGCATGACTGGATATGCAACGGGCCCACATCTCCACTTCGGCGTCTACGCATCTGCCGGCATCCAGATTCTTACGCTCAATCAGTTCAAGGGAGCTAATACGCCGTGCGCAAACGCCAGCATGCCAGTTGCACCGCTCAACGCATACCTAAATCCTATTTCGTACTTGTAGACTAATCGACTACGTGAAATTCTTCGTATGCGTCGGCAAGGCGTTCCAGTTTTGGATTATCATCAAGAATAAGAACTACCTGATTACCTCTACCATATTTCCTTAGAAGATGAGCTCCATATTCGATAACAAAATCTCCAGGTGCAAGCTCATTAACAGATTTTGATCTTGAGGGCAGATTCTCAGATTTTGATACGGATTGTCCATGTGGTTGTGATTCAATTCCCATACACGGAAAGTATAGCCTATTTCTTTGCGTCGTTACGTCGCCAGAGGAGGAGTGAGGCGTAGGAACGATACGGAGACCACAACGATGCTCGTACTTCTAGATCAGCCCTCTTGGAACCTTTTGGCAGGCTGTGGAGTGACTCAAGCATGCGAACGAGTATAAGGTCGCCGGAGGAGAATACGTCGGGCGAACCAAGCGCAAAGATGAGAAACATTTCAGCAGTCCATGGACCAATGCCCCAAATGCTTGCGAGCTTTGCGATCGCTTCGTCAGGAGAAAGAGTCCGTAGTTTCAGCAGATTCAATTCACGGCTTTCAATCGCGTGCGAGAGTTCTCGAAGCGACTTTACTTTCGCTGCTGAGAGTCCAGCCGCTCGAAGTGCGGTTTCAGGAGTTGCAAGCACAGTCGCTGCCGTAAGTTTTCCTCCTACCGTTAAGAGAAGGCGGGCAAAGATACTTGCTGCAGCTTTGGTAGACAATTGTTGGCTCACAATCGATGACACAAGCGAGCGAAAGAGTTCATTGTTCGTACGCTTGGGCTGTACGCGCTCCATAATTTTCCCTCGATGAGGAAGCGCGGCCGCATACAGAAGCGGATCGACGCTTTTCAAATGCCGAAGAATAGAAGCTTCCGAAGGCGCGCCCTTTGGGCGCGCCTTTCCCAACTTCTTCACTATCATTTTATGCTGTCCGCTAGGTTTCTTTGATTCTCCCATAGTGGGTAGAGTATACTATTTAGAATGATAAAATTGATCATCTACATAATCCTAGGGCTGCTTGTGCTGTCCTTTTTCGGTATATCGCTTCAGCATTTGGTACACTCGCCCACGCCACAATCAAATTTCAACTTCTTCTGGGATTTGCTCCAGA
>CAXUAR010000044.1:0-5835 GCA_964249155.1 uncultured bacterium
TATCCCGTGCTTCGCGGCTTCCGCTCGCAATGAAGTGACTTGTTCATCGGTGTGTGTAGTCGCGAGGACGCGATGACCACGCAGTGTGAGTGCGAATGCTAACCCGTTCCCTATTCCGCTGCCAGCGCCCGTAATGAGGATTGTCTTCTTCATGGAGGTACTATAAGTATAGCAAGCATAACTGCCATTCCGTGGCGTATACTTAGCTTTATGAGTCTTATCAAAGAAGCAAAACGTCTGCTCGCTGCCTGGGAAGAAGCCACGCCTGGCACTTATGGTGCAGCCGTTGCGTATTACAGCATCTTCTCTCTTGCTCCGCTCCTGATCATCGCTATAGCTATAGCTGGCATAGCTTTTAATAGTTCAACGGTCCAAGAAAGCGTGCTGACTCAATTTAGCAGCACATTCGGTGACAGCGGTGCAACCTTTATCCGCTCTCTTATCTCTTCAAAGTCAGCGGTATCAAAGAATATCGTGAGTGCGGTCATCGGTAGCGTACTGGTACTTATCGGTGCGACAGGTATCTTCGGCGCGCTACAGTCAGGACTCGACGCGATCTTTAAGACTCTGCCTATCAAGAAAGCCAAAGGCGTATGGAAAACGCTTCTGCAAAAACTCTTGTCTATCGGTATGGTATTCTCGCTCGGCTTTATACTCCTCGCCTCGCTTACCATAAGCACAGCGCTCGTGGCGCTCAGCGCATTTCTATCCTCGTACCTGCCCGGGATCGATCTTCTACTTATGGCTGTAAATTTCGTTGTATCCTATGCACTTATCGCTCTCTTTCTCTCTGGCATGTTTATCTTCTTGCCTTCAGAGCGTGTACCTTTTAAACCTGCACTTATAGGAGGTTGCATCGCTGCGGCATTCTTCATGCTCGGCAAATATATACTCGGGCTATATTTCACGCTTACGAGCGCAGGAAATGCTTTCGGCGTCGCTTCTGCGCTCGTACTCATCATTCTGTGGTCGTTCTATCTTTCTCAAGTACTCTTCCTGAGCGCCATCATACTGCGACTCTACCTTGTTTCTTCAAAGAAACGCTGCACCTAGGAGAGATCAAGTCTGCGAACTGGAGCAAGAATAGCGCCAGGATCAGTCTTCCATGCATCAGACACGTCAGCATAGAGCTCAAGCTCGTTCCCATCAGGGTCGAGAATATACAGCGAATGTGTTACGCCATGATCAGTTGTGCCTATGACCGTGACACCGGCTTTCGTAAGTTCTTTGAATGCTTCTTTCACATCCTCCGTGCGATCGCCAATCTTAAAGCCGATATGATACAGACCTGGTTCTGGGACATGCTGTGGCTTCGGTTGCCCGCCGACTTCAATCATCAGCAGTTCGTGATGCGTGCGTCCTGAAGAAAAGATAGCCATGCCCGGCTGACGGGCGATCTCGTGAAAACCGAGCGTATCGCGATAAAAGTCCGCCATCTTCACAGCGTCCGTAACGTACAGCACCACATGTCCAAGTTCTTTAATATGCATAGATTATTTAATAGCAAGCTTATAAATACCGACGTGCTGCTCGACGCGTGCTACATACCGTATACGAACTGCTTCCTGACTGACTCTAACGTATCTCCGAAGTCTTTGTATATTCTACGTACAAGCCCGCACCCTTCCCTCTTACGTATTTGAGATGGAGTTGATGAAGGCGTCTGTCTTGCTAGTGTCAGTGGAAACATTCTTGATGAGGAATGAGTACGTTCCATCGGTTCCTTTAATGGTGAAGAGCTGGTACTGCGCAAACTGCACGCTCGGATGACTATATGTGCGCACGCTTACGCTTTGGCCGTCGATAGTACGAGTTGATGTGGTGTAGGCAAGATCGTCGGAAAGACCAATTGCTTCATTTTTGCTTATAAATATCACAAGGTTGTTACTCGATATTTGGAGCTGATGGGTCTGCTTATTGGCACCAAGGAAATCATTCACGTTCCACTCGGGGCGAAGCGTGAATCGTATTGACCATGCAGGATCCTGATAGGTGTGGTTTGGGCAAAGATGGGGATGAAGTAGAGGAAACAGAAGACGTGGCAAGGCCTGGGGCGAGCATAGCAGCCTCTGGAGAGAGGGCTACGGACGGCTTGCTTGTGTGTCGAATAAAGATGGTAGCGAGTATAAGTAGTACGATAGTGACCAAAAGCCCGCCCCATTTCTTAAGGAATTCCGATGTGTTCGTGTTCATATACAGCAGTATACTCCATCGTCGTACGCTCGGATAATATCCAGATTCTAGCGTAGAATGTAGCTATGTTTACCGTATTCAGCAAAGTCCATGAAGTATGGGAAGCCCAGCTCAAAGATATTGAGGGCGCGACGAGCTCAATCCTCCTTGAGCAGTATATTATTGAAGACATTACTGAAGGAGATATTGGTAGAAGATTTATTGACGCACTCATACGCAAACAACAGCAAGGCGTTGAGGTGCGTTGCATACTTGATACCCAAGGATCGTTCCAGCTTTTTAGAAACTCAGCACTTAACGCGCTCCTAAGCGAAGCGGGCGGAGAAATCTTCTATTACAAGACTCTGGGTCTTTCACATGCCATAAGCCCAGCACGTCTTGCACTGCGTGACCATCGCAAGCTTCTTTTGATTGATCGTGAGATATCGTGGATCGGTGGCGTCGTTGTAGGAGAACGCTTTCGCGACTGGGACGATTTAATGGTGCGCTTCACGCACGTACCTATTGCCGATGTATTAAATAAGGAATTTAGAAATCAGTTGTTGCGCCTCCAGGAAAAGACAAATCTTCTTGCGCCGCTTATGACGATTGATACTGACTATCATATAAGCGGAAACGCACCAGGCATCGGTAATCGTTTTTGCTATGAAGAGATATGCCATGCGATTATGCGTGCCACAGAATCAGTAACGCTTGTGACACCGTACTTCGTGCCACCTGCAAAGCTAATGCGAGTCATGCATCGACGTCTTTCCGATGGCCTTTCGATTACGTTGCTGACCCCTCGCAGAACTGACAAGACCATTGTGAACCTCGCGCGAGAAAGCTATATGAAGAAAATGCTGAAGAAAGGGTTGATTCTAAAATATTCAGACCGCATGATCCACGCCAAAGTAGTGATAGTTGACAGCAGGTGGATGACCTTTGGCTCTACAAACTTAGATGCCGTGAGTCTGATCTTTAACCACGAACTGAATATGGTTACTCGAGACAAGGCACTTATAGGATCCGTACAGAAGATAATCGATGGATGGAGCGATGGTCTCATGCCAATTACCTTTGCTACCTGCGAGTACCAAAATCAGTCTACACTCGGCAGATTTATAGTTAGATATGTGCGATATTTGGCCTAATTATAAGTCAACATAAGGTTATTGAATAATGCTACGATATCTCTATGACTCTGATTCTTGTTGTTGCATACGCTATACTGTTCCTCGCATTCTTCGGAATGGTATGTATCGTTGGTGACCGCGTCATTCGATCAAAAGGCTACAAAGGTCCTATTACCGATCATTTCGACGGTACTACGTTTCTGAACCGTAAGGACCAGCCGGCTCCGCAGCACTTCCCGGGTATTGGGAAAATACTCCGATGGATGCTCTTTCGAAAGAAGAATATATGGGAGACGCGCGCGGTTAAACAGACCAAACCGCGCGCTCGCGTGCCTGGCATAGAACTCGTTGCTACCTTAGTAAACCATGCGACCGTACTCATTCAGACAAACAGCGTCAATATCATTACTGATCCTATCTATTCCAAACGCGCGAGTCCGTTCTCTTTCGTAGGACCACAAAGATTCACGAATCCAGGAGTTGCCTTTGATGATTTGCCCCCTATTGATCTCATCCTTATTTCGCATAATCACTACGACCATCTTGATATCGCTACACTCAAGCGTCTTGTGGCTCGTGACAATCCTCACATACTCGCTCCGTTAGGAAATATGTCGTTCCTTCGGAAGCATGGAATCAAGAGCACCGAACTTGACTGGTGGCAATCGGAGACTCTTATACATGACCTTTCTGTCATGTGCGTTCCTGCCCAGCACTTCTCAGCACGTGCGTTCTCTGACAGAAACAAAACGCTCTGGTCAGGATACGCGATACACACTCCTAACGGAGGCGACATATATTTTGCAGGAGACACCGGCTTTGGCCTATTCGTTGATCAGATCGCTACGCGCTTCCCCCATGGATTCCGTTTAGGACTTCTCCCTATAGGCGCATTTCGTCCAGAATGGTTTATGAAAGAGGTACACATCTCTCCAGAAGAAGCCTTTGCAATTCAAAAGCGGCTCAAAATACAAGACGTGCTTGCTATACACTTTGGAACCTTCAAGCTTGCTGACGATACCCAAGACGAGCCGTCCAATAGAGTGCGTGAACTTTCGCAATCCCTCCCTCAGTCTAAGAGGTTCTTGGCGCTCACGAATGGCAGCAGTATCGAGGTGATGTAGGTTAGTTCTTGCCCCACTCTTTCTTCTGCTTCTTATACGACGGATTTTCTCGTGCCTGTATATAGTACGAATAGAATATCTTTGCAGACTCAGCCTTTTCATTTGTATTCCAATCTTCAGATTGTGGCATGAGGACCTTCTCCGATTTCTTGTGTGATTTAGAAAGCGTAGCCTGCTTGGCATATTTTCTTCCTGATGGATGATTTGCATATCGGCGTGCGCGGGTATATCCCATTTGTAGGAATTTGCGAGACATGTCCATACCAACAAAATCTTTTTGCTTTTTATATCCAAGAAAGAGCCCGTATATCTTGTGTGCAGAGACACGCGCAACTGCCGGTGTCTTGAATCGCCAATGAGGCAGAATCTCAGACTTGTATGGTTCAACCATGAGTACTCCCTGCTCTCCCCTGCCAATCTGATAACACTCAGGATGCTTTCTAAAATCAATTCCTGAAATATTTTTATAGTTGAATGCTTGCATAGAATTCTCTGCGAGGAACTACTATTATGATGTTCATGGAATACTCTTAGTGGTAGAGAATGGCTCCGAGAGCCACGGTCAGATTTGCAATACACCAGAGAATATAGGTTCCAAAGATAAGGCGATCCTTGTGCACCATACCGTACGCAATAAAAGGAATATCAAGAAGGCCAAAAGCGAGCCACGAAGAAATTGATACTCCCGCAGCTGCATGAGTATGATAAATATCATAGATCTGCGGTACGGTCATGAGAGGCCCGATAATACCTGCAATACTAGCGATACGATCTAAGGCCTTAACGCCGATATGCGGACGAGGAAACCTGCGAGGGTGCTCAGAACTTCTTTTGCGACGATGTATATGAAATTCGATGCCTTTCATCTATGTATGCTAGCATAACTGCGCCGAGCAATAGTGTACATCTAAAGTCAAAACTTTAAAGAACTTTGACAAAAAGGCCCGCACAGTAGTGCGGGCCTTTTTGTCTGCTGGA
This sequence comes from uncultured bacterium, assembly GCA_964249155.1. Taxonomy (GTDB): domain Bacteria; phylum Patescibacteriota; class Minisyncoccia; order Phycocordibacterales; family Phycocordibacteraceae; genus C7867-001. Next base: position 5,411 of record CAXUAR010000044.1, read on the forward strand.
GGTTAAGATCCCTAAGGAGTCGCACCGCGTGCTGCCTCAATGCCTGTGGTAAGCCATGCAAGCACGAGCATGGAACCGATGAGGAGAACATCACGAGCAGCTACGTCTACAAATCCGAGCATGAGCAGGTTTATGGCCGTAACCACAAGTACTATAGCGGATATATATGCAGCGAGCTTAGTGAACTTTGTAGCCATCATTACGGCGACTACAATTTCAGCGATACCCAAAACCAAGATAATGATATTCGCGGGAACGATCGAAGCTGCTAAAGGATTAACATAGCTATTCCAAGCATGGAGTAAGTCCGTGCGGAACACCTGATCAAGTCCAATGAGCAGAAGTACGAGCGATGTCGCATACTTCAAGAGCTTCTGGGAAAGCACAGCCTTGTCCATCAATACATTCATAGGGTGTAGTTAAGT
>CAXUAR010000045.1:0-3656 GCA_964249155.1 uncultured bacterium
CCGGAGATCTACACAAAGAAGACCTCGACTGGCTCGGGATTCATGCAACACGCTTGAACGCGCACTTGCTGCGCACCCTTTTTAAAGACGTTGCTCAGGAAAAGATCAAAAACAATCCAACGCGGCGCCTGTATGGTAACGATCCAATAATTATCGGTGCTGGCTGGCGACCCGGATGGTCAACAGACTATTGCGCGGTACTCGCGGCAAAGGAGCTGGGCGCAAAAAAGCTTGTAAATCTTTCAAATATTGACTACGTATATACTGCTGATCCGCGAAAAGATCCGGATGCACAGAAGATAGAGAAGATCTCCTGGAGCGACTTCCGCGAGCTCATACCGAAGGAATGGGACCCCGGCCTCTCTTCCCCGTTCGATCCGGTCGCAGCAAAGGAAGCTCAGCACCTCGGGCTTGAAGTCGCGATCATAAACGGCAAAAAGCTTGAAGAATTTGCTAAGTATATAGACCAGAGACCCTTCATCGGAACGATAATCTCTTAAACAGTGAGACTGGTAAGCAAAGATTCTATTTTAGATTGGAATTCCTCGACGCTCCCATCGTTTATCAGCGTATAGTCAGCTATTCCTATCACGGCAAGAACGCTCATCTGCGTTGGGTCAGAGGGGTCTTCTGCGCTATATTCCCGGTCTTCTTGCATGCGAAATTCTTCGAACGTAACTTGGTCTGTCACACTCTTCCGTTCTCGTATGCGCTCGTACCGAACCTCTACGGGCGCATCTACGGCGATCACAATCCCGCCTCGTTCTTGCAGATAGTTTGCTTCCGCAACCGTACGGATAGATTCGATGACTACATCTGCTGCGCCGGCTGCGCTCGCTCGCTCGAGGAACGTCTTCGTGAAATATTCCGGCTCATGTTCTCGACGGAGCGCGATACCGATGTCGCCGATATGTATGCGGTTTAACTCGAGGCCACGACGAATCACTTCCTCGATGATAAGATCGCGTACAGAGTAATGTGCAAAGCCCTTCTGGTCACGCATATAGTCGACAAGGACACCCTTACCCGCGCCATTAGTTCCGGTGACGCCGATAATCATCGTTATTTTTTCTTCGTGCTTCGCACTGGCCTTTTGCTCATATACTCTGCGATAGGGATAAGGAGCGGAGCGGAGCGGCATATAGAAGAAAACGTGCCGGCGACCACTCCCACGAGCATTACCAAGGCGAAATTGCGCGTGCCTTCCCCCCCAAGCACGATGAGAGACAGCAAGGCTATAACTACGGTGAGCGCCGTATTTATAGATCTGCCGAGAGTCTCCGTGATAGATTTGCCGACCGTAGTCTCAAATGGCTCTATGAGCTTCGTGTGCTCGTTACTGTTCAAGTGCTCGCGTACACGGTCAAAGATCACGATGACGTCATTGATACAGTAGCCGAGGAGTGCAAGGAGGGCGACCACGAAGAGCGAGTCGACTTGCGCGCCCGTAAAATGGCAGTACGCAGCATAAAAACCCGTCGGTACGATGATATCTATGGCGAGCATCAGAACGGCGATAATTCCATATCCCCAGCTCGGTACGGGCTTCGAGACTCTGCGGAATGCCCATGCGATATAGAACATGATGGCGAGCGAAACTAAGCCAATAGCATAGAGCGCCTTCGTGCCAAGTTCTGCCCCAAGCGCAGGTCCTATGGAGTTGAAGCGATCCTCAACAAGCGGCGTTGCTCCATTGTCTGATAGAGCTAGCAGTACGGTGGCATGTTCTTGCGGGGTGAGCGTACGGCTGCGCAAGATTACACCATTCGTGCCGCTTTCGCGTACTGAGGTCTCACCAAGCGCGAGCTGGTCGATCGAATTCTTAAGCGTTACAAGATTTGGTCGCGTATTCGTGTACGTTACTTCGTCGAGCGAGCCTCCCTTGAAGTCAATAGAAAGTGGTAGCCCGTAGAACAAAATAGCTACGACGGCAGCAATGAGAAGCGCGCCGGTTATGGCAAAGAAAAGCGTGCGATGTTTGACGATATACATGATTAAGGATTAGGGGATACAGCCTCAGATGTCTTCTTGCCGGTATTGAATCCGCTTGAAAGCAAGAATCGCCATGTGCGTCCGCCTTCTTCGGGCAGGATAGCTCGTAGGAATACGCGCGAGATAAATACGGCGGAGATGAGCGACGTGATTATACCGAAGCCGAAAACGAGCGCGAAACCCTTGATGAGCGATGTGCCGATCCAGAACAATATGATGGCCGAGATGATCATCGTGAGATGGCCGTCACGGATAGCAGGCCATGCGCGGCCAAAGCCAATAGTCGCCGCTTCCTGAGCACCGAGGCCGCGCTTAAGCTCTTCCTTCATTCGCTCGAAGATAAGTACGTTTGCGTCTACGGCCAAACCTATCGATAGGATGAAGCCGGCAATACCTGAAGCGGTGAGCGTTATAGGCACGATCTTGATAAGCGTTATCGTTATGAGGAGATAGATTGTGAGCGCCACAGTAGCGATGACGCCAGGGATGCGGTACCAGATAATCATGAAAAGAGATACAAGCGCAAAGCCAATAGCCGCCGCAACAAGTCCTGCAGTATACGCCTGGCCACCGAGAGTAGGGCCCACCGTATCGCTCGATACGAGCGTGATAGGCACGGGAAGCGCGCCGAAGTTCAAATTTTGCACGAGGTCGCGCCCTTCCTGCGGGGTAAAGGTTCCCGTGATAGTTGCGTCGCCGCCGGTGATTGGTTCCTGGATGGTCGGACTTGATATAACATTGCCATCGAGGAATATCGCAAGCGTCTTCCCTACATTCTCGCTTGTAAGCTTTGCGAAGAGCGCTGCACCTTCGCTATTGAAATGAAGGACAACGGTCGGAGAGTTTGCAACCTGGCCAGGAGTGTTTCCGCTTGAAAACTGAAGCTCTGCAGACTGGAGATACCGGCCCGTGAGGCCGGTATCGATATAGTTCTGCTGAACGCTAAGGCTCGTCGTAGTTCCTATGGTCGTCGGAACAGCGCCTGCAGGACCTGCGAGCTTAAACTCAAGCACGGGAGTCTTACCTATAGCATCAACGGCTTCCTTTACGTCAGTCACGCCTGGAAGCTCGACGAGGAGTCGATCTTCTTGAGCCCCTGCTACTGCGCTTGAGCGCTCAAGCTGCACGAGCGGCTCTGCGACGCCGAAAGCGTTCACACGGCGGTCGATGACATCACGGAGCGACTCGAGCGCCCCTGTCTTGTCGGTCGTTATCTTGCTCGTGTCAGCTCGATAAATAAGCTCAGTGCCGCCCGCAAGGTCGAGGCCGAGCTTTACAGCATATTTAGAGCCTGCGTGGTGCGTGCTTATAACGAACCAGGCGAGAAGTCCGGCGACCAGAAGCACAATAATGGCTGAGACAATGCGCCACGGACGGGTTTGCATGATAAGGCTAGTGTACGCCGTTTGTCTGTTTTAGCAACTGAAGGACATTGCGGAATAGGCATGCGACGGCAATAGGGCCCACACCGCCTGGGACTGGCGTAAACACGGTGGCAAGCTCAGCACAAGCAGGGTCTATATCGCCTTTAATAGCGCCTTCCTGTTCGCTCGTACCGGCATCGATAAGAACCGTATCTCCAGAAATCATTGCCGGCGTAATGAGGTGCGGGATGCCTGCGCCGCTGACAATGATGGTGGCCGCGCGAAGCGCGGCCACTCCAT
>CAXUAR010000045.1:3666-5785 GCA_964249155.1 uncultured bacterium
GTCTTAATTTGTTGGGCCCGGCCGTATGGGCGGCCACTCCATCGTCAAAGGTATCTTTATTCAGTACCATCACTTCAGAACCTTGTGCGTGTAGCCAGGTAGCTACTGGCATCCCGACTAACTGACCCTTTCCGACCACTACCGCTTGAGCGCCTACCAGTTCAATCTTTGCGCGATAAAGCACCTCTCGTACTGCGTCCGCTACGGGTGGCATGATCGCCTCGCTGGCACCAATCGCAAAAAGAGCGTAGCTTTTGGGCGATAATACGTCCGCATCTTTTTCTACGGGAATACTTACTAGAATACGTTCACGATCGAGATGTTCAGGGAGCGGAAGTTGAACAATAACGGCGTCTGCGCCCGGTGCTTTAATCGAAGCGATGACGTCTTCTGTGGTTGCATTGGTAGGCAGCGTAACAATCGAAAGCACCATGCCTGCCTGCGTTGCCCAGTTCGCCTTCATGCGTAAATATGATTCTGTTACTGAGGTAGGTGCTACTACCACAGCGCGAAGTACAGGAACTACTTCTTCAGCCAACTGCTTTTTTATCTCTGCAAGGATTTCTGCTGCGATTTTCTTACCGTCGATTATCATCTTTTCCATAGTACCTTAGGTTCCAGAAAATGACGCGAGCGCACGCAATGTCTTAAGAGCAATAGCCATATCAAGTCCGAAGGAACGGTGCTTCATGTAGTAAATATCGTAGGAAAGCTTGCGCGCAGTGCGCGCAACGTCTGCGGCACCGCGTGGCGCGTCGTGGTCATATATTTGCGCCCATCCAGAAAGTCCTGGCGTTACCAAGTGCCGCACTTCGTAGTATGGAATCTCGCTCTCATAGATCCGGGCAATGCTTGGAAGCTCTGGGCGCGGACCTATAAAGGAGAGATCTCCCATAAGAATATTCCAAAGCTGGGGAAGCTCGTCGATGCGCGTCTTACGCAAGAACTTCCCGAACCGCGTTACACGATTTTTCTTCTGAAGTTCCGGGTCACCGTGGTCATTAAAGAGCATTGTGCGCAACTTAAGAATCTGGAACACTTTATTATTTCTGCCAATACGCTCATGGCGAATGAAAATCTTACCGTCTCCTGATACCGCTATTCCCATTGCGGCACATGCAATAAAGGGAGCGCTCACTATCGTACCAACCAATCCGCCGAGTACATCAATGCATCGCTTTGCTTTCGCATAGGTACGGTTCTGGTGTCGCAGATGCTCGAGGAGCCAAGCGTGGTCAATGTGTGCAAGCGGAACGCGGTCCGTTAATCCTTCGTAGAAGGTTGAGAATTCAACAAATACTACGCCCTCGAGCATCGCGTCGTACAGACTCGGGAGTTCTTTACGCACCACTGCGTTACGCGTATCGAGAACAACCATGCGTACGCCAGCTTTCACATGTTGTTCGAGTTCATTCTTTAGATCACCCTCCATCAGCGTGCTCGGTCGTATCGAATCAATGAATCGAACATAGTACCGAGCATTCCCTTTAAGGGATCTCTTTACTTCTTCATATGCTTCGCCCTCGCCAATGAGTACGGCGTCTTTGGTCTCTGCAATGGAAAGATACGGCACAATAAAGAAACGCCAGACTGAGATGAGGAAGACTGAAATAATAAGATAGAGCACCAGAATCGTCTTAGGTGCAATCGAGAGCGAAAGCACAAAGAAGAGAATGGCAGCAATAGCAGTGTTCGTGGCTTGGGCACCAAGAATCCTAACACCCAAAATACGCTTCACCAATCGAGTCTGAGGCTCATAGAGACCTGCAATAAAAAAGATAAGGAGAGAGATTGCGTATACCCACACAAAGGCACGAAGGTGCTCAAGGAAATAGCTTCCTGTAGGCAGGTCAAAATTACGCAGTACGAGTGCAAGCCAGAGAGAGGTAACGAGAATGAGCACGTCCCCAAAAATAAGGAGTGCGGTCTCGCGGCGGGCGAAAGGCATAGGTAGAAACAGTATAGCTCCGCACGCCTGCGTTTGGAAGCGGTGAATCCTCCTGCAGTGCGGTACAGTTATAAGAACCATGGAAACGCCAGAAAAGTCGCTCGCAGGAACCCGTATTCTGTACGCTATAACCAAGTCCAATTGGGGGGGTGCGCAATCGTACCTCTATAC
>CAXUAR010000046.1:0-1343 GCA_964249155.1 uncultured bacterium
ATTATTACCGTTACGCCTGATAGTAATCTTATTGATCTGGCAGCGAGCACTGTATCGTTTTCCGTAAATGGCGTGGTTGTACAGAAAGGAAGCGGGGCGGAGAGCGCAAGCATTGCTGTCGGCGGACCAGGGTCAGTCACCAATATTGTCGTTACGGTGGTAAATAATGGACAGACATATACTGAAAAGACGAGCATTCGACCAGCAGATGTCGCGCTTGTCCTTGAACCCATATCTACGACCCACCCTTTCTATGAAGGGTCTCCGCTCATTGGCAGTGAGGGACGTTTGCGCCTCATAGCAGTACCAGACCTTCGCACGAGCGCTGGAAAACAAATCCCGGCTTCGCAATTGGTATATACCTGGAAGAACGACGATCAAATTCTTGAAAGCTCTTCAGGGATAGGGAAGTCGGTGCTTTCTGCGGTCGCGTCGGTGCGCTACCGCGACAGCGTCATAAGCGTTGTCGTCTCAAGCCAAGACAGTAGCATTACAGGCTCTGCATCAGTAGCTATTTCTCCTACCGATCCTATTGTGCGCATATATGACAACGATCCCTTGCTTGGCCCTCGCTATGAAAACGCCCTTCCGTCTTCCATTACTATGAGTGGAACTGAGGAGACGTATCGCGTGGTCCCATACTTCTTCTCTTCCGTACCAAGTCTTTCCTGGTCAGTAAACGGCACGGCAAGCCAGACAGGGCAAGATATCACCGTGCGACCGACAGGAAACGGCAAAGGAACTGCGCTATTGGGTGTGGATGCGGAATCAAATTCGCCCATACAATCAGGCGCGGCCCAGCTCTCGATAGCATTTGGCGCTGCCGTCAAGAACATATTCGGCTTCTAATATGAAAAAAACTCTTTCTATCCTTCGAGTCCTACTTCCGCATCTTATGGTTCTTGGCATTGCACTCATGCCGATCATTGTATTTGGTCAAACTACGACGCCTACAACTGGCGGGTCTTCGCCAGCATTTGTTCCTTTAAATCCTATTCCGGGAATAGTATATGCAGGCAATGCGTCAAGCCTGCCGGCATTCTTTAACGGACTCTATAAGATTTGCATTGGAGCTGCTGCTACTGTCGCCGTCCTTCAGATAATGCGCGCAGGCTTCATGTTTATGATTAACAAGGGAAGCGTTTCGCACAATGAAGAAGCTAAATCCATAATTACGAACTCAATTCTTGGGCTCGTACTTGTTCTTTCCCCGGCTATTGTCTTCGGGATAATTAACCCAAAGATACTGAATCTTAATCTAGACGTAACCTCGCTTCAGCCGACAGCACCTAGCACCAGTTCATCTATAACAACAGGACAATTTAGTGGGGCTGATGCGTATC
>CAXUAR010000046.1:1353-5621 GCA_964249155.1 uncultured bacterium
CTTTGGGAGCATACGCCTGATTCTAATGATAGCAGTGTGTGCTCGGCAGCGAACGGAACGCTCTCGTACCAGTGTCGAAAGAAAGATGAAAGCGGCGGCACTACTGTTGGGCAGAATGACACCTGTGCGACTGATTCAAATAAATATAGCGTATGTAGTCCAAATGGATCTGTTCCGTCATCAGGGACTGCGTGCAAGACCCAATATGGATCGAATATTCAATCCGAGAACTTAGACGGCACTCGTTTTGGGTGCGATTTTTCACAAGGCTATACTGTCGTGCCCCATGGCTGCTGCGGTGGCAGCGCTGCAGCTGGAACCATGTGCTGCGCAAAGCCAGCAGGACAAACCTATCTTCTTGCCTACTACGTAACGCAAAAAAGAACAGCGACATATTCCTGCTATATAGCATTCGTCAACCTCTTCCCGACTCCTGATGGCTGTTTTTCGGCGAAAGCTGATGCCCCTGCAACGATAGGAACGCCAACTTCAGATCAGTTCACGGATAGTGGTATCCAGTATGTAAAGTCATGTGAGGCAACAACGCTTAAGTCGTATACTATCCCTGCGCCGAACAATCTTCCTCTCTGTCCATAATGAAACGTACCTTCATAACCATCGCGGGAATTATCGTACTGCTCGGCATAATAGCCGGCATATATTACTTTTTCTTTGCACCGGGAGCAGCAACACTCACGGTAGGGAATCCCTTTGGAGACGCGGGGGCTGGTACAATAACGCCAGATTCAGGACTTCCGAGTACTGACGGCACGCTCGCAAATGCGGGTACAGAAATAGCTCCTCGACTGATAAAAGTAACTGATGGGCCGATAGCCCGGGGGGTTGTGGCGGTAGATGTGCAGCTTCCGGTGCCCGGGACTGCTGACGTGACAGCATCGACCAGCACATCGACGCCAACGACCGCGTCTACCACGCCGGACGTCGAGGCACACTTCATCGATCGTGCGAGTGGCAATGTGTATGCCTATGTGGCGCATGCGCGCGCACTCACACGCATCAGTAACAAGACACTCCCAGGCGTCCAAGAGGCGTCGTGGCTTGCCGATGGCTCGCGCGCATACGCTCGCTTCCTTTCTACGAGTGCTGGCGGTGAGCATATTGATACGTACTCGCTGGACGCACATGGAGGAGGGGGATACTTGCTTGAGCAGGACTTGAGTCAGGCACTTGTGGTGGGGACTAGTACATTCTTCAGTCTTCTTTCTGGCACGACGGGTTCTGTGGGTACTATTGCGAAAGCTGACGGCAGCAATTCGCGTACGCTTTTCTCAACACTACTTTCGTCGCTCGCCGTGCATCCTACAAATGGTAACTTCTTTGCAAACACCAAACCTTCGTACGCCATAAACGGCTACGCGTTCCAGATAGACCGTACGACGGGAGCGTTCAGCCGCATACTCGGACCATTCCCAGGACTTTCCGTACTTCCAAACTCTGCGGGTACTGCACTACTCTACAGCTACACGGACGCTGGCGTGATACATTTGCGCGCGTTTGATATAAAAACTCACAGCAGCACGGCGCTTCCCGTCGCAACCTTGGCAGAGAAGTGTACCTGGTCCGCCGATGGACTTTCGGCGTACTGCGGCGTTCCTACGGCAATGCAAGGAAACTTGCCAGACAGCTGGTACCAAGGAGCGACTATCTTTACGGACCGTATTTGGAAGATAGATCTCACGCAGCGTGTTGCGACGCTTGTCGTCGACCCTACGCAAGTGGGAAAGGTGTCGGTTGATGCGGTCGCTCTTACGACTGACCCTGCCGAAGATATACTGATGTTTACAGACAAGCACTCGGGCGCGCTGTACGCGTACGATCTCTAAGGCACGTAGTGGAGGAAAAGCAAAAGACCAACATGTGAGTGTCGGCCTTTTGCTTTTCCTCGGTATCTATATGACTATTGGCTCGGTCGCGTGCACGTGCGTTGTGCGTCGGAGATAGAATTCCTGGAGCAAGGCAACGACGCTGCTTGTGATGAAGTAGAGCGCAATAGCTCCGGTCGTGTACGCAAAGACACCGATGAGGATAGGGAGTATAAACCTGGACTGGATGGCAAGCGCGCGCGCGAATTCTTCGCTTGAAGACGGCTTCGTTCCCGCAGCTGCTTTGGCTGGCACCGGAATAGTAAGGCGTGCCTGGAGGAATTGGCTCCCAGAGGCTATTAGTGCGAGCGTGATACTGTGACCAGTCGTTGCAAAGAGATGCAAGAAGAGCGGAGAAATAGTTACGGGAAGTGGAATGAATGAATATACAAGTGAGAGGTTTGCCGTGAGCAGGTGTTCCTTACGGAAAACGAGATAGAGCGCAATGATAATGGGGAGCTGGAGGAATATAGCGAAGATGCTTGAGAACGGCTTGATGCCGTTGTTTTTATAGAGTGCCATCGTCTCGGACGCTTGCTTTTGCTTGTCGTCCTTGTACTTTTCGCGAATAGCCTTCATCTGCGGCTCAACATGCTTCATGCGGCGCTGCGTCTTCGCAGCGCCTATCGAAAGCGGCGCGACTATAGCTTTCACGATAAGTGTAACAATGATGACCGCAATGCCCACATCTCCTCCAGGAATTACTCCCGTGAAAAAAATGAGAAGGTTGTATATCGGTACGTAGAGTAGCGTATGAAAAAGAGAAGAGATCATGATTTGTGTCCTATGTGTTCTGTAGTATAGACCCAATGAGTGTAGAAAGCTCGTGGTGCAGTTCCGCATATGAGAGGGTATCGGCCTTTGCTCGGACAGAAACGATGAGGATGCGAGAGGATGTGCTGTGGGGAAGAATTAAAGCACGTATGCGGCGCTTCAAGAGATGTCGAGCTACCGCACTGCGTACTGCCTTCTTCGGAACTATAACGCCTGACCCGCCGAGGCCTGAGGCTTCGGCCGTGCCCCACGAAAGCGAAAAATGTGTGCTATGCACGCGCTTTAGTCCTCGAGTGTTCGAGAATCCCTGCCTAGTAAGCCTGAGGGGCCGTGGCAGCATATAATGGCGTAAATTTACTTGCTCAACGTCTTAGTCGGGGAGACTGAGAGGTTTACGCGGCCCTTGCGGCGACGAGCTAGGAGCACGCGGCGTCCTCCCGGGGTCGCTGAACGAGCCCGGAATCCATGGGTTCTGGCTCGCTTTCGTTTTTTTGGCTGGTAGGTGCGCTTGGGCATGTTGTCCACAGGATAGTACCAGGTTGACTGGAGATGTGCAACAAATGTTCCTATTTTCTCCTGGAGTTGCCCTTGCTGTACGCTCTCGCAAAGACACGTATACTAGGCTTACTATGAATCGATCTGATCCTCATGAACTTTGGGAATATGTGCTTACGCAAATGGAGCTTTCTATTTCTCCGGCTAATTTCAATACGTGGTTCCGCGAGAGTTCGATAGTAAAGATAGAAGACGGCATCGTGTTCATCGGCGTCCCAAGTCTCTTTTTCAAGGATTGGTACTTGAAGAAGTTCAATATGCTTCTGCTCAAGATTCTCCGCGGCGTGTCTCATGATTATCGCAACATCGAGTACATGATAGTTAAGGATGTAACACGAAAGCCCAAGGAAAACCGTCGTCCTGTACCCACTCCTGAGCTTCCCCTCGATGATTTCTATATAAACAAGAGTGATAACCTAAATCCTCGCTATACCTTTGATTCGTTTGTGGTTGGCTCGTTTAATGAACTCGCCTTTAACGCAGCCCAGGCAGCCATAAATCGGCCCGGCATAACGTATAATCCACTTTTCATCTACGGAGATACCGGGAGAGGGAAGACGCATCTTATCCAGGCTATTGGAAATCAGTATAAGAAGATTCATCCGACGCGAAAAGTCTTTTATTTAACGAGTGAGAAATTTGGTACTGACTACACGGACTCTCTACAGTCCGGCACTGCAAATCGCTTCAAGGAAAAGTATAGACAATATGATCTTTTGATCATGGACGACGTACAGTTCCTGTCAAAAAAGGACAAGATTAGCGAGGAGTTATTCCATCTCTTTAACTTCCTCTACGACAACAACAAGCAGATTTTGTTCTCCTCCGATCGTGCGCCGGTAGCTATTCCTGATATCGCTGACCGTTTACGTGGCCGCCTCGCAAGCGGTATGACGGTCGATATAGGAGAGCCTGACGCAGAGTCCCGTATCGCTATTGTACGAAAGAAGCTCGCTTCAAACGGCGTAATGCTCGCGGACGAATCAGTAGAATACATTGCGTCTTCTGTTGCAGGCTCTATACGCGAACTTGAGGGCGTTATAAATAGCATCGTCT
>CAXUAR010000047.1:0-5328 GCA_964249155.1 uncultured bacterium
TTCCTGCAGACAAGATCGCAGAGACGCTCGTCGATCTTTTGCGTGAAGCCAACGTCACCACAAACGATGCCGGTATATCGATACCATTTTCCCGCTCACTGCTACGCCTTATTACGCTTCCAAAACGCGACGACCCAAACGAGCAACGCACCATGGTTGAGCTTGAGGCCCGCAAATACATTCCTGTTCCCGTAAGCGAAGTGCAGCTCGACTGGTTCGTAGTACCCGAGCCAATCTCAGAAGGGCAGGAGCCTTCTGATAAGATGCGCGTTCTTATCGTGGCCGTGCATAATGACGAACTTGCCCTGTTGCAGGGTGTGGTGGAAGGCGCAAAGCTCGCAACATCGTTCTACGAGATTGAAATTTTTAGTACCATTCGTTCAGTCGTAGATGAGCCTGTGCGTCCGGTGCTCGTGCTCGACATCGGTGCGTCGGCTACGAAAGTCTACGTGGTTGAGCATGGTGTCGTCGCCTTTTCTCACAATATTACGCAGGGCGGCCAAGACGTGACGCGCGCCATTGCCACGGCTAACAACCTTACCGTACAGCAGGCAGAAGTTTCCAAGAAAGAACATGGATTCACAAACAACGCGGGCGCAACAGGCGGAGTAATGACCTATGATCGCAAGAGCATCGAGCTTATATTCTCGCGCATATTTGAAGAGACGAAGCGGGTACTCACCCAGTATGAGGTAGGAAGCCAGAAGAGTGTTGCCGCAATCGTTCTTACCGGCGGTGGCGGGGTTACCAAGGAACTCGCTACATACGCTAAAGAATTCTTTTCTATAGACATTCAGCTTGCTGATCCGTTCGGAAAAGTAGAAGCACCTGCTTTCATGCGTCCGATCCTAGCAGAGATCGGTCCGGAATTCGCGGTCTCGGTGGGTCTTGCGCTCCGAAAGCTCGAAGAGTTGCAGTAACCAGGGTTATGCGTCTTCATCTATTCTGTGCATAAATAGAATGAAGCGGAAGTACCTATAGCGTATACTCTACTTGTGGCACTTTCTCCCGGCATCCCGACATCCTTTGTACCGCGACAGCCGGTACAGCCTTCCGCGAATCGTCAGATGCGCGGCGGTAGTAATATTTTCCTCATTTTCTCCCTCGTAGTTTTGGGTATCGTAGTTGCGATGGCCGTGGGCGTCTTTGTATACAGCAAATATCTTACGAACTCTCTTCAGACAAAGTCGGACCAACTCGCAACCGCGCAAAAACAGGTAGACCAGAATACCATTGAGGACTTTGTCCGTCTTCGCGACAGGCTTAATAACGGTAGCGATTTGTTGACTAACCATGTAATGCTCTCTCAATTCTTAGATACGCTTGAGAGACTCACACTTGCGAACGTGCGCTTTAACTCCATGAAGCTCGTCGTTGCGGGCGATCACACGGCAAAGATAGACATAACCGGAAGCGCAAAGACCTTTAATGCACTTGCCGCGCAGTCAAATGCGTTCGCTGGAGAAAAGCTCATCAAGCGTGCAATATTTTCTGCCATAACACTTTCAGATAGTAAACTCGTAACGTTCCGTCTCACGGCAGACATCGATCCTCGTCTCGTCATCGCAGGAACAGGGCCAGGATCTGTTCCGACTCCTGACTCCTTGACCCTTCCGGTACAAACTCCGACGGTGCCGAGTGAGTCGAATCTTTTAGGCACGTCTACCGCTACGGCAACACCAAATCTTCCAAAGACAACCGTTGCGCCGGGAGCGTCAGCCACGACGACCAGAACCAGCTCATCGTCCCCAACGCTATGATGTCTCGTCTCGTACCCGCAGGTGCTCTTATAATCGCTCTAGGACTTTTCTTGCTCTATGTTAAGCCGACATACTCAGGTCCTATACAGGAAACACAGACTAAGATAGTAAGTTACACGGCGGCGCTTGCAGCTGCAGACCGCTTCTCGCAAAAAGAGGCAGAGCTTGTTCAGGCGCGTGCTACTATCCCTCCGGACAGCCTCGCGCGTTTGAATGCTTTCTTGCCTGACGGTGTCGACAACGTGCAACTGATTCTAGATCTCGATGCCTTGGCTGCTCGTTCTGGTATAACGCTTTCAAATTTCGATATAAAGAACCAAGATGCAAATGCTACCAGCGGTTCGACAGCCAGTCCCGTAACGGCGATCACAACGGCTACGGTTCCTGGACAGCTGGGTAGCGGTCTTACCGCCAATACGCCGATTGACTCTCTAGACCTAACACTCTCGGCGAGCGGTACGTACCCGGCGTTCAGATCGTTCCTTGCCGGCATTGAGCAAAGTTTGCGTCCTCTTGATGTCGTTAATCTTACGGTCAGTGAATCAGCAACCGGAGTATACAAGTACGATATGACGGTCCGTATATATTGGCTTCACTAATTTTCTATGAACCTTTCACGCAATACCATTCTCATCATTTCTGGACTCATCGTGATTGGCGGGGGAGTATATTATTTCTTCTTTTTTAATACGGGAAACGACGCTACGGTTTCGGGCGACAGTGCTATAGCAAGCGATGCTGAACTCTCCTTTATTGCACTCGTGAGTAAACTCGACCCTATTACCTTTAACACGGCGATTTTCTCAGATCCTCGCTTTACCTCGCGCACTGATATTCGCACAACGGTTATTCCTGAAACAACGGGCCGTAAGGATCCGTTTGCACCGATAGCAGGTACCGCTGCGACGTCGGCGAAATAAACGTTTCGGCGTATGAATATTCTTACGCTCCTAAGCGACAGCGGAACTCTGAAGCCTGATGAGGCGACTGTCATTGCAACTGAAGCACGCACCTCCCAGACTCCGATAGAGACCTTGCTCGAGAAGCGGGGTATACCCATAGAGACTATACTTGAGCAAGCGGGGAAGCGATACGGAATGCCATTCCGGGTTCTTGCGGTGGGACCCATTGGCAAAAAAGCACTCGAATATATCCCAGAAGAATCGGCGAAGCATTACGGCTTTGCACCTATAGGACTTAGTAATGGCGCGCTTGAAGTGGGTATTGTCGATCCAGACAATATCGAAGCGCTGGACGCCTTGCAATTCATTGCAGGGCGTGTGGGCTTGCCGTACAAGCTTTTTCTCATTAGCCAGGCAGATTTTGAGAAAGTCCTTGAGGAATACACTTCCCTTACCGGAGAAGTCGGTGAAGCACTTTCAGAACTCGAGCCAGTCGAGGTGCCAGGCGAGGTGGAAAAGAAAAAGGAAATCGGCGAAGAGCGGGTGATAAAGGAAGATGCTCCGGTGACGAAGATCGTTGCGACTATACTGCGCTACGCCGTAGAAGGAGGAGCATCTGATATTCATATTGAGCCCACACCTGAAAAGACACAGGTGCGCTTCCGTATGGATGGCGAACTGCATACCTCGCTTGAACTTCCTATAAAGGTGCATCCAGCCGTTGTCGCGCGCATCAAGATTCTTTCGCAGATGCGTCTGGATGAGCGCCGCAAGCCGCAGGACGGTCGTTTCTCTGCAACCGTCGAAGGCCGTCGCATCGACTTCCGCGTTTCTACCTTCCCGACGCAATACGGTGAGAAAGTCGTTATGCGTATCTTGGATAGGTCAAAGTCCGTTGCGACGCTTGAGAGTCTCGGCTTTACTCCAAAGGATTTCGAAACAATACAGCAGATACTTGCACGTCCGTATGGCATTGTTCTCATTTCTGGCCCTACCGGTTCCGGTAAGTCGACGACCCTCTTTGCCATGCTTTCAGCCCTTAATCGCGAAGCATCAAACGTTGTTTCTGTCGAAGACCCTGTTGAGTATGAAATACCAGGTGTCATGCAGTCTCAAGTACATCCGGAAATTGGCTATACCTTCGCGTCGGGCCTTCGCTCAATTCTACGCCAGGACCCAGACATCATCATGGTAGGAGAGATTCGTGATAAGGAAACCGCACAGCTTGCTATCCAGGCAGCCCTCACGGGCCACCTTGTCTTCTCGACCATTCACACGAACACCGCCGCAGGCGTCATTCCGCGTTTGGTCGATATGGGCGTGGATCCGTACCTCATTGCCCCGACCCTTATTGCGGCCATCGGTCAACGTCTCGTACGCAAACTCTGCCCTGACGCCGGCCAGGCAGTACCTATGAGTGAGAGTATGAAGCTCCATCTCGAAAAAGATTTCTCAGACCTTCCGGAAGATATACGGGCGACGGTTCCTGCATTTGATAAAATATATGAGGCTTCCACAACCCCCGATTGTCCAAATGGTACGCGCGGTCGTCTCGCCGTCTTTGAGATCCTTAAGATGGACAAGGATCTTGAAAAAGTAGTACTCGAAAACCCTGTAGAGGAGAAAGTATATGCTGCTGCCCGTGCAAAAGGCATGTTTACGATGCGCGAAGATGGTATCATGAAGGCACTAGCTGGCTTGATACCATTCCAGGAAGTGGATACGCTTGGCGGCGCATTATTGGCTGATGAAGAAGTAGAAGATGCAGAAAAAGTTCCGGTAGAAAACTAAGATACAACCCTATGGAATTCCCTACTCCCCCCATGCCCTCTACGCCGAGCACCTCGCCATCAGGAAAATCATACAGAATCTATCTCGTTGACGACGATCGTTTCTTGCTCGATATGTATGCGGTAAAATTCAAGGCAGCCGGCCACCAGGTCACTGCCTTCCAGAGCGGTATGCTCGTGCTCGATGCGCTCCGTAAGGATCCTCCTCCCGACGCGCTGCTCCTTGATGTAGTCATGCCAGAAATAGATGGTTTCGGCGTGCTCGACGTCATCCGCAAAGAGAATCTCGGGGGTCCTAGCATGAAGGCTATCATCCTTTCAAACCAAGGCCAGCCCGCAGATATTGAGCGCGCAACTCAGCTGAAAGTCGATGGATATATCATCAAAGCATCGGCAATTCCATCGGAAGTGTTCTCAGAAACTATGCGCATAATCGAAAAGCCTGCATGAGCGAAGTCGCCAGTATACGTCCGGAAATAAAACAGCGCATTGCCACTCTCCTTGAGACTGTCGTTGCAGAAGGAGGTTCCGATCTTCACCTTTCGGTTGGATCTAATCCAATCATTCGTGTGTCAGGTGCACTCGTACCTCTTCTTCAGCAGCCCGTACTTACTGCAGAAGACACGCTCGCTATACTCAAAGCTATGGCTCCAGAGAGCAGATTTGAGCATTTTGCTGCTGACCAGTCGATAGACTTTTCATACGCCCACTCCAAGATCGCGCGATTCCGTGTGAACGGCTTTACAGTTCAAGGCGCAGCGGCAATGGCTATGCGACTTATTCCGCATGAGACGCATACATTCGAGAAGCTCAATCTGCCTCCGATTCTTGAAGTCTTTACTCAGCGTCAGCAGGGATTTTTCCTTATCGTTGGCC
>CAXUAR010000048.1:0-5139 GCA_964249155.1 uncultured bacterium
CCTCACGTCGCCGCTTAAATACTTAAAGTGTTTCCAAGCTATTGATTAGAATACGGGAGTACGCTGTGGTGGAACTAGTACCTTAAGAAATAACCGTTTGTTATACTTCCCTTGAGTCTAGGCTCGTGTACGGCAGTCTAAGGATTGCCGTCGCCGAACTCTATCTCGTTACAGAGATGCGGCCAGAGTTTCCGACGATTACGGTTTTCGGAGAGCGTGCCGCCGTAAGGAGATACTGCTTGCTTCTATTCAAGGCGAACTATAGTGTCGCTAGATTAAATTCAGGAATGAGATATCGATATACTGCGGTTTCAAGTTCCGGTGTCATGGACGGATAGAGGCAAAATCCGGACGCCGATGGCGACTTCTCGAACGCGCCGATCTTCAACTTCAACGACGGCAAGGTCAAGTTCGACGATAACTGGGTCAACAACGCCAACGACAACTACGGTTCGGCTTCCGGGTTCATTCCGCAGTCACTCCTTACGCCAGACAAGGTATCCAAACGGATACCTTGTCTGCTATCTCGGCATCGAGCGTATCCAGCCACCGAGCATCCTCCCTATCTCATCGATCATTTCCTGAAGTACCGTATATTTCTTAGTATCGAATGTCTTTGTGTCTTTCATCAACCGAATAAAGAAACGAAGTACATTAAGCTTTATGCTTGCACGTTCTAGAATTGCTATCTTATGGTCTTTGTCTCCAAATCCTGCAGCGACAAAACATTCGAGTAAATCAAGTATCGTGTCTTCACAGCGTTCAAAGACGGTGAAGCGATCATTCTTGGGTACCACTTTCCGGTACTCATGAAAAGTGTGATACAGGTCGTACGCTTTCTTCAGGATAGGAATACCAAGATCATTCATACCGCATGAAAAGATATCAAGGATTGTTTGAAAAAATCTCTTCGGCTGAAGTACTGTTTTCGGCATGGGACAGGTTCAAACAGGGCAAGAAAAATAAGCGCGACGTAATAGAGTTTGAGAAGAATCTTGAGAGCAGAATCTTTGAACTGAGTCGCATCCTTAAAGAAAAGACGTATCGACATGAGGGATATACACGATTTCGCATTTCCGATCCGAAGCTTCGAGATATCAATAAAGCTACTGTCCGAGACCGCGTGCTCCATCATGCAGTCTTTGGTGTACTCAACCCGATATTCGATCCAACATTCATCCCGAATTCCTTTTCTTGCCGTATTGGCAAGGGATCGCACAAAGGCGTTGAGGTAGTAGCAAAGATGCTTCGTTCCGAAAGCCGAAATAATACCCGTCAATGTTTTGCCCTTAAATGCGATGTGCGCAAATTCTTCGACTCTATTAATCACGAAGTACTTATTTGGGCGCTGGAACGAAGGATAGCCGATGCTGATATGTGCCAGCTTCTTCGAGATATAGTTGGAAGCTACACGGCAGGCGGCGCTAACGAGAGAGAGAGAGAGAGAGAGTAAAAGCCCGAGTCATGGCATACCTATTGGCAATCTGACAAGCCAGTTGTTTGCGAACATCTATATGAATGAGTTCGATCAATTTATGAAACATGCGCTTCATGTAAAGCATTATGCTCGGTATACCGATGACTTCATTATTGTCTCGCCTGACAGGAAATACCTGGAGGATTTGCTTCCAAGTATAGAGTCGTTCTTGTCCGATCATTTGTATCTTGCGCTTCATCCTAATAAAATTACCATACGAAAATATCGACAAGGTATAGATTTTCTTGGATATATAATCTTGCCGCATTGCATCTTGCCAAGAAAGAGAACGGTCAAGCGCATGATTCGGAAGCTACGAGCAAAAATGGAGTTATATTCTCAAGGTGCTATCGAAAACGAAAGATTCCAGGCATCATTGCAATCGTATCTTGGCATACTGTCGCATGCCAATACTCATAGACTTAGCCAGCATCTTAGGAACAAATTTTGGATACCAAAAGTATAAGTGAGGAACAGGCGGGAATTGAACCATAATTTCGCCCATTACTACACAAAATGTTCAACGTGAAGATAATCGGAATTGAACTGATTTTGGTGCCTGTCGGCCTCAGTTCCTGGGTGTCCTATCGTGTAGCCGGGATCAGCATCGAACTGATGTCTCAAGGTTATGAGCCTTGCGAGGTACCTCTCCTCCACCCCGCTATATCTATACTATACCGCCTTTTATGCGTAACGCAAATCAGATCTCGTGATGTTCGCGAAAGACCGCCTCGTAGTTTGCAATCGTGCGGTGTGCCACATGTTCTGAAAGCTGGTACTGCGAGCCTTGGTGCGCGATCTCATTGCGGACCTTGTGCGCGTCCCAGGCATTGCTGATTGTCTGAAATTGATTCTGGTTCACCGCCTTAAGCTTCTCGCCGACTGAGTCGCCTTGATAGCCAAGCTTGGTTAAAAGCTCATCGAGCATGATATCGCTTTCGATTATAGCGCTGCGCCAGTCGCTCTCCTGGCCACTTTCGATGAGCTGCATGATATACGTCCAGCGTGAATGCTCGACTTGTTCGTGTGCGACGCTCTCGCCGATGGTCGTGTATTTTTCTTCTTCGTCTTTACGCGTCTGGTAGAGGCGCATTGTGCTGTATACGAAAAGTCCGATTGCCGCAAGGGAAAAAAGGTAGGCCAATACCGTAAAGACGAGCCAGATGTGCGCCATCCACGCGAGCAGTCCGCTCAATCTGATTCCGCCGCTTACGCTACCGCCGCCATGAAAAGCGGCATAGAGTAGCCGAAAGAAATATTCGAGGTTGAGGAAATGTACCGGAGGATCGGTCGTTTGCATTGCCTTAGTATAACTTCTCCCCGGTCACTTCTGCGCCTATTTTAAACAGAAGCTCTTCGCCACCATGAGGAGCGGTGAAGTGAATACCGACCGGAAGCGTACTTCCCTCGCGTACGACGGTACCCATGGGTACCGAGAGAGCAGGCATGCCGGTAAGATTTGCGGTGACCGTAAAGACATCTTCGAGATACATGGCGACAGCATCGCTCTTCTCTCCGAACCTGAAGGCAGGCGACGGCGTGGTCGGAAATGCGATAACGTCACAGGCAGAAAAGGCGGTACGGTACTCTTCACGCAATACGTCGCGCGCAGCTTCGGCTTTCCGATAGTACGCGTCGATGTACCCGCTTGATAGCACGAAGGTACCGAGCAGTATGCGACGCTTCGTTTCTTCGCCAAATCCCTCGCTCTTGCTCTCGAGATAGTCGTCGAGCGCCGTCTCTCCACGACGAGCAAGACCGTAGCGTATGCCATCATAGCGAGCAAGGTTCGTCGACGCTTCTGCCGGCATGATGACGTAGTACATAGGGAGCGCATAGGAACTTGTCGGCAGACTGATACCAACAAGCGAATGACCATCGCTCACAAGCCGTGCGAGTGTCGCCTCAAATGCTTCGAGTATGTCGGCGTTGATACCATCCTTTAATAAGTCGCGCGGTATGCCGATGCGAAGGGTCTTTCCTACGCTCGGAACTGGATATGCTCCAGCGGGTATGCTCGTAAGGTCTCTGGGATCTTCTCCTTTAATAGCATCGAATAATGCTTTGGTGTCTGCGACTGTCTTTCCGAAGGGGCCGATCTGATCAAGCGAGGAACCGAGCGAAATGGCACCTGAACGTGAGACTGCGCCATAGGTTGGCTTGAGTCCTACAAGACCACAATGCGCTGCGGGCTGGCGAATGGAGCCGCCGGTGTCGGTGCCGAGCGAAGCGATGGCACCGTGAGAAGCGACCGCAGATGCAGAACCGCCGGACGAGCCGCCCGGAACGCGGGAAATGTCGTGAGGATTCTTCACGGTGCCGTACGCTGAATGCTCGGTGGAGCTTCCCATCGCAAATTCGTCCATATTAGTACGACCCAGAAATAGCGCTCCGGCTTCCTTTAACTTCTCTATGACAGTCGCACTATATGGCGCTTCGTAGTTCTCGAGCATCTTGCTCGCTGCGCTCGCAATGTGCCCTTCGATGAGAATGTTGTCCTTGATAGCCAGTGGAATACCGCACAAAAGCGGTGCAACATCTCCGCCTCCGACTTCCCCATCAATACGCGCCTGTGCCAACCCTATCGCAACAGCATCAGCACCAAAGAGCTCAAGATATGCGTTGAGTTCTGTATTGCGCTCAGTTGCAACCGTATGACACGCGTTCCACAATTCCTGTACAGAAAATTCACCTGCGCGAAGTCCTTTCGCTGCTTCGGTAATGGTGAGTTCGTTTGGTGCCTTAATCATTGGAAACTATTTTCTTTACGGAAAGTGCATTGCCGCGTTTAAACGGGAATAGCCTAACTACTCTCTCGGTCCATGTGCCCGAAGGGTATGGTTCGGCGTCGGAGCGAAATATATTGTGATGCGTTGGTACAACAGGTATGCTTTTGGACAGTAGGGTGAGTTCGTCAAGCTGGCTGATATACGTAACGACACTCTGAAATTCCTCCGCAAGGCGGGCGGTGTCATTTTCTGGAATTTGGATACGCGCAAGAGATGCAAGGCGCTCTACGTCGTCAACAGAGGTCATACGGGGTACTGTACCATAGAGATTTTTAGGTTCCGAACCAGATCTTTCTTACTCATTCTCATTATATTTCTTCGTATTTTGCATGATCCAGTCTCGAAGCATGTGAAGACTCATTTTCTTGGTTGCAATTGCAATCATTGTTTCTTCTATCTCTTTGTTCCCTGCCGTAATGTCGTATCCATGTATCATTAAGAAACGAGCGAGCGCGACAAATCCAGTTCGTTTATTCCCATCAACAAAAATATGGTAATTAACGAGCGCCTCAGAAAGTGCTGCTGCTTTGGAGAAAAGATCTGCATGAATATCTTGTCCTGCGAAACGCGCTTGAGGCCGATGTGCTATAGACTCAAGGAGATTCGCATCACGGACACCGTGAGATCCTGAGGTTTCCTCAATGACAAGAGCATGAATAACTAAAATCTCTGCTGCAGACAAATACTGAATCATTTCTTTGATAGCGCTTCAAGTGCCGGACGGTACCTTTCTATGAAACTCTTTGTCCACATGATAGTCTCAGCGTTTACTTCTTTTGCAATCGACTCAATAATGAGTCGATTGTGTGCGGAATCAACGGTAACAGAAACTGTACTAGCACCTTCAATACCCAGCTCCCTAAGAGCATTCTT
>CAXUAR010000049.1:0-5084 GCA_964249155.1 uncultured bacterium
CTTCCGAATACCGCATACCTTGAGAAAAATAAAGATCGTGTTCGCGCGGCAATCATTACCCACGGACACCTCGCCCACATCGGCGGCATTCCCTTCCTCATGGACCGCTTCGGCAATCCACCGATTTATACACAATCTCTGACGGCCGTCATGATCGAAAAGCGTCAAGAGGAATATCCCGATATACCTAAACTCAATATCATAACCGTCGAGGTTGGGACCACGCATACAATCGGCTCTACGCGCATTAAGTTCTTCCCGGTTACCCACTCTATTCCTGACTCGATGGGCATCTCTATCGAGACGCCGTACGGGAACGTCGTTATCACCGGCGATCTTAAGCTCGACCACGAGGATGGTGTGCCTTCTCCAAAAGAGCAAAAGGTCTGGGGGGAGCTTGCCAAAGACAATAACCTCATGTTCATCGCTGATTCGACTAATGCCGAGAAGGATGGCTTCTCGATTCCTGAGAGTCGCGTGAATAAGACGCTCGAGGACATCGTCCGCACCGTCTCTGGCCGTCTTATCATCGGAACCTTTGCTTCGCAGTTCGAGCGCATGGTCCGCATTATTCAGATTGCGGAATCCATGGGCAAGAAGATTGTCACCGAAGGACGCTCTATCAAGACAAACCTCGAAATTGCACAGAAGACAGGACTTCTCACGGTAAAGAAGGAGACGATTATTTCTGCACAAGAAATTGGTGACTACCCTCCGGATAAGATCGTTATTCTTTCAACGGGTGCACAGGGTGAGGAGTTTGCAGCACTCATGCGCATCGCAACCAAGCAGCACAAGAGCATCACGCTCACACCGCGCGATACCGTCGTCCTCTCATCGTCCGTTATTCCGGGCAACGAAATCAGTGTACAGAAATTGAAGGATAACTTGTATCGTAATGGTGCAGCAATTATTAACTATCGCACGAGCGATGTGCACTCAACGGGCCATGGAAACAGCGGCGAGCTCGTATGGATCAACCAACAGGTGAATGCTAAGTACTTCATGCCAGGATATGGGTACTATTCCATGACCTGGAACCACGCAAAGGCAGTGGAACAAGCAGGACGTCCTCGCGAAAGCATCATCCTTGCGGATAACGGTACCGTTATCGACATCGTAGACGGTGAGCGACTGAATATTCACAAGGAGAAAGTTCCGTCCGCTCCACTCGTCGTTGATGGCTTCGCTATCGGCGACATGCAGGAAGTGGTGATTCGTGACCGTCAGATGCTCTCGAAAGACGGCATGTTCGTGATCATCGCGACCGTGAACCTAAAGACCGGAAAGCTCCGTAAGTCTCCGGATATCATTTCCCGTGGATTCATCTATCTACGAGAAAGTCAGGACCTCTTGAACGAAGCACGTCTGCTGATTAAGAAGACGGTTGAAGACTCGACACGCGGTATGAATCCGGTTGATCTCGACTACGTGAAGAACAATCTCACTGACGTTATGGCCGGTTACCTCTTCACCCGCACCAACAAGGCACCGATGGTGATTCCTGTTTTGATCGGAGTATAGCGTTCAGAGATTCGTTGTGCATAAAAAGGTAACCGCGAGTGTATCAGGTTCCGTCGCTGTTGTACATAAAAGTGTAATTATGTCGGGAGCCGGTACGAGCGACCTGATTTCTCGATGATTCCTTCGTCTATAAGCTTCTGTATCTGAGTCTGTACCTGTAATGCGCGTTCAGTATCAAAAAGTCCGAGCAACTGCTGGGAGGTTGCGGGCTTGGTCGTAAGCTCGCGCACGATAGCGCCGCGTACTTCGCGACCAGAACCAATAAATGCTGACTGCCTTGTGTAACTCTTGCTTCTGTTGTTGATTCGCACACCTGCGCGCTTGAGATGCGCGCCATAGTCCATCAGCGCGGCGTACCACTGTCGGGCGCTACCTTTAGGTAGCGCCCGCTCAAGTACTGTACATATCTCAGAGTCAGGCACACCATTACTATCCTTAAAGAAGTGATAGGTAACAGCAGTTCGAATGTTTGTCTCTATAAAAACAACGTCTTGATTGTAGGCAAATGCCGCGACAGCGCGCGCCGTATAGTGCCCTACGCCCGGAAGACGTTCGAGATCTTCTGGCGTCTTTGGCATCTTCGCTTTATATTCGCCAAAAACAGTCTTTGCCGCATAATGCAGCATCTTCGCTCTGCGATTGTACCCAAGCCCTTGCCAGTGCGTAAGCACCTGCGCAAGCGGTGCATCGGCAAGTTTCTTCACTGTTGGATACGCCTTGAGCCACGCACGATAGTACGGCAGTACTCTCTCTACCTGCGTCTGCTGAAGCATCACTTCCGAGACGAGGATGCGGTACGGGTCGTTCGTCGCACGCCACGGAAGACGATGCCTACCATGCTCCTCATAGTGTTTCCAAACAATCTTTCTAAACTGCGGTATCGTCATTTCTCTATTCCAGCACTAGTATTAAATCTCATAAATCACATCCTTACGCTCAACCACCGTTTTCCATCCATGCTGCTGTGCATGGCGATAGAGGCCGCGGTTTGGATTAAAGGCAATCGGCTCTTCAACAAGCGCAAGCATCGAGACATCGCTCTCCGTGTCCCCCACTCCCACCGAGCCGGTGAGTGTTAGGTTTTCTTTTTCAATAGCACGCGTGAGTATCGCGGCCTTGTTCATAATAATGTGCTCATCTTGAATTTCTCCCGTAAAGCGGCCAGACGCGCCCGTTGAATAAAACGTGCCATATGATTTATGAAAGCCGAGCTCAAAGGCAAATCCATCGACAATAAACTTTGGCGAATGGGAAACAGCAAGAAGAAAGTATCCTTTTTCTTTTAATTCCTTACTGAGATCGCGTGTATAGCGATACGTGCGATTATGCTTCTCCTCAATTATCTCGCCGGCCATGTCTGCGACATCGCCGTACGCCAATCCTTGTATATATTTCGCAAATGAGCCAACGACCTTTTTAATATATGGCTCATAATCGCCTTTTCGATCCAGCCAATCCCCCTGTGCTTTCTCATATGCTGTTCTCGCCTCTTCAGGAATCACACCGCGCAAGATCATGCGGTCTACGAGTTCGATAAGCAACGATGAACGAAAGACTGTCCCATCAATATCGAACACTGCCACTGGTCGCTTCCCGTCTCCGTCTCTAGAAATATTTGAGATAAAACTCATAGAGATATCATATCAGCCCTTGTCCTTTCATCGAAAAGAATCGGAAATAGGCTCTACTTACTTAGCCTTCGGCCAGCGAAACGCTGCTGGAGGCCAGATCTTAGTAAGCGGATGCTCGTCGCAGTCGTGCGGACGCGCTGGGCACACATAACGACCATAGAGCACGAAGCCATTATTTACATACTTCCAGTCGGCTTTCGGAATCAAGTTTTCTAAGTCTTTTGAGATCTTTGTGAGTTCGGTCTTCTCGGTAAGGTCAAAACGAAGCGCAAAGCGACGCACGTGTGTGTCGGTTGGAATCCCTTCCCAGGTATTAAAGAGCTCTCCCATGATTACATGCGCCGACTTGTACGCGATGCCTGGTAGCCGCACCAATTCTTCTTCTGTTCTCGGCACGTCTCCGCGAAATTCATCTCGAATCATCTTTGCGCTTGCAATTACATGCTTGGTCTTTGCATGATGATACGTGATTCCTTTCGTCTCTTCAGCAAGAGTCTCCCACGCTGCCTCCGCAAAATCATCTACGGTACGATATTTCTTATACAGTGTTTCATTCACCTGATTCACTTTCTTATCAGTACACTGCGCAGAAAACATTACCGCAGCAAGCAGTTGAAACGGCGTATCATAGTTGAGTTCTGTCTTTGGAACTGGATATGCTTTTTTCAAATACGTGAGTATTTTGTGTGCACGCTCCCTTCGCTGTTCCGGCGTACTAATAACCGGCAGTGACGTCATGCGATTTCTTTTAGATCTTTCAAAACTTCGGTCGCATGTACCTCTGGCTTCACATTCTCATATATCTTTGCAACAGTACCGTTAGGAGCGATAAGGAATGAGGTACGAAATACTCCCTCATATTCGCGACCCATAAACTTCTTCTTGCCCCATACACCATACGCCGACGCTACCACATGTCCTTCGTCTGCCAGAAGCGTGAAGGGAAGCTGATATTTCTCTACAAACTTCGCATGACTCTTTACGGAATCAGGCGAGATACCGAGCACGACAGCGCTCGCTCCACTAAAGTCCGGGAATGCATCACGAATGCCACAGGCTTCCTTCGTCCAACCAGGGGTATCGTCTTTCGGATAGAAATACATGAGCACGAAGCGACCAGCGAATTCGCTAAGCGAACAAGACGCGCCCTCCTGGTCGAGAAGCGTAAAAGCAGGGGCGGGAGAGCCCATACTCAGCATTGATGCGCCTGGTGTAGTGGATGTAGTGGACATAAAATGAGTATGATTAAAGACGAGTATCAAACCTGCCGGTCGTACGAAACGCAAAAGCATACGCGATAGCGGCTATTGCGCCCGCAGACACTGCCGTAAGTAGAAGAGAAATAATGAGACCCAGCTCCGGAATGAGACTGATGAGGTATAGCGCAAGCGTACCGGTGACGGCGTCTTTCCAGGTAAAGATTCGAACACCACGCAAACGATAGAGTACGAATGTTCGCAACAGAGCACCGACCAAAATACCAGCGAATACATACGCAAGAAGTGCAAGAAGAATATACAACGTACCAAGGACTAATGCTAAACCGCTACCTACAAACGATACAAACAGCAGGAGGAGAAGTATCGGCGTTGCCACAAAGAGACCGAAGCCGAGGAGTCCCGTAAGAACAAGCTTACGCGGTTCTATCGGGAGTACCGAGTCAATTACCAGGTCCGTAAAGAGAATACCTGCTCCGGCTATGGCATAGCGTTGCGCTTCTTCGTTCGTCGGCACATATGCGTACGTGCCGGTGTAGGTCGTCATTCCGGCGATACTGCTTCCGGAAGGAACACTTACTTGCTGTGGTGCATTGTACCGGAGGTTTCCTGCAATATGCGTATCGTCTCCAATGGTGAAGCGGTTCGAAGCTATGACGGTTACGTTTCCGCCATAGGTACCTGAAAGCGCTACATTCGCGCCATATATAGT
>CAXUAR010000050.1:0-2523 GCA_964249155.1 uncultured bacterium
ACGTTGGTATCATCGTGCTCGCCCTCGTCTTGGTGCAAGGAATTGGCCTCTGGTTCATTGCAAAGCGGCAAAATAAGCAGAGAGACGTCCCAAAAGACGACAGCGGCCTCTTGATGCTTCAGAAGCAGATACAGAATCTTGAGTCCGCGCTCGATAATCGCATGGCAGAAAGCCAGCGTACAGTAGGCGACTCACTTCGTTCACAGACAGAGAACATGCAAAGCGCAAACAATCAGACCGCGAACCTCATCAGGGAGATTACGGCTGAGATAACGAGCGTAAAAGAAATCGGCCGCGAGACCGGAAAGTTCGCCGAGCAGTTAAAGTCGCTCCAAGACATTCTGAAGAATCCTAAGCAGCGCGGGATTCTTGGGGAATACTATTTGGAAACAGTGCTCAAGAACGTACTCCCACCTGGTATGTACAAGATGCAGTACCCATTTAGCAACGGTGAAATCGTCGACGCTGCGGTATATGTGAATGACAAGATTGTTCCGATTGACTCAAAGTTTTCGCTCGATAACTACAACCGCTTCATCCATGCCGATGGCGCAGAGCGCATCGCGCTTGAGAAAGCATTTGTGAACGATTTGAAACTGCGCATTACGGAAACAGCGAAGTACATTCGTCCAGAAGAGGGAACCATGGACTTTGCATTCATGTTTATTCCTTCTGAGGGTATTTACTATGATTTACTCACGAACCAGGTGGGTGCCGGCGAAGAAGAGAATCTTATCCAGCGCGCTGCTGGGAAGTTCAAGGTCATTATCGTGTCTCCTACATCATTCCTTGCATACCTCCAGACTGTTTTGCAGGGCCTAAAGGCTCTGCAAATAGAGAAGCAGGCCGAGGAGATCCAAAAGCGCGTGGGCGAGCTTGGTAAGCACCTCGCAGCATACCAGGAGTATCACACTAAACTGGGCAATGCACTCGGAACCACGGTATCGCACTTTAATGCTTCAAATAAGGAGTTTGGGAAGATTGATAAAGATGTGTATCGCATAGAGGGTAGCCGCATAGGTATTGAGCCGCTGGTGCTTGACAGGCCAGCGACAGAATTTGACTAATCAGAGCATAAGTAGTATAGAATACCTGGGAGTAAGAACCTTTACCGTATCCATATGCTCCTTTGAAAGGAGGCCCTAGTGGCTAGAAATCCCAAAAGAACCAAGGATCAGATGCTTCAGCGGACAGTTAAATGGCCGCTCAAGCTTTCACCCGAACAAGAGCAACTCATCGTTTTAATTAGTGACGGTCTGCGCGACTATTACAACTGGGCGCTAGAAACAGAGCGACAGTCGTACGATTCGTATCGTGACGCTCTGAAGGCAGCACCGGACACGAAACCCAACGGCAAGAAATTCCTTACCGAGATCGACCTCTACACCCTTTATCGCGCCAAGCGAATCGAGGATGCAACTGACAGTTTGTTTCGTGCAAAGGTGCCGGCAAACTGGGTCTTCGAGACCTTTAAAGCTGCGGTCGCAGCGTACAAGTCATTCTTTACTCTTGTGAAGAATGGTGATCATGATGCTCGTACGCCGCACACTCAAGAACCCTGGAGATTCCAGGCAGTTCCAGGCTGCTCGGCGTTTTCCGTAAAGGGGGATAGGGTGGTACTCGCTCCGGAGATATTCGGTCCGGACACTCTTGTCTTTCCGATTCCGGAAGCGTACCAGGCGAAGATGCTTGCACGTTCCGTCCGAAATGCGAAGTTCGTGATAAGTCGTAGCGAGTATGACCTGCGCAAGCGGAGCATATTTTCACTATCAGTTTCGTACGAACTCGCTCTCCCTGATCCAGTGCCGTTCGTACCGGAAGAAGCCGTCTATATTGCACTTGGTGCGTCTTCTATCGGAGTTGTTTCGCCGCACGGCGACGAAGTGATTCCGCTCTGGAGGGCCGACAAGCACTGGAAGCCTCTTACAGACGCCGTAGAAGCGTCTTTGAAGCAGAATGCTAGTCTCGCGGAGCACGAGCGACCTCTGCAAAAGGGGTCGCGCAAGTGGAATAAGCTCCAAGCCAAGCGCCGCACAATGTTTCGGATCATGGGCGCTCAGCAGAAGCAAAATCGGCGCGAAGTTGTTGCCATTGACCTTGTGGACAATGGTGAGCGCGATGCCGAAGACCAGCTTCTTGGTCACGGCCTGCACTTCGTCGTAACTGACATGGTGTTACGAAGCAAGGACGGAAAGCTTGCCGACTCTTCGAAGGAAGAACGTGGCGGCTCGCTTGGCCTTAACTGGTCGGCGCAAAATACCGGCTCGATCGGATATCTGGTCGACTGGCTCTCCGAAAAGGTTCGTGAATACGGTGGGTCAGTACGCAAGCACAAGTTGCTATACACGGCGCTCCCACAGGGCCTTGGTCAAGGTCATGAGAATAAGATCTTGATGGCGCATGCGCTACGGGATGATTTTCTCAGGGAGTCTGGGCGTAGTAGGGCAGCGTAAACTGACTCGTACCTAGGGCGCGCTGCTTTGGATAGCGGCCGTTTTTTTTTCATTTAAAAAGTGGTAACAA
>CAXUAR010000050.1:2533-4861 GCA_964249155.1 uncultured bacterium
GTGCTACCATACCTCGCATGAACGCGCTCTGGCTCACACGCATGTGCGCGTATAAACATACGCCAGAAGCCCTTGAGTCCGCAAAATGTTTAATCGCCATGAAAATTGAGCGTGAATCTGCGCTCTTGATCCACTATAAAAAGTCGCCATTTATTGCGGATTTCTCAAAGGTAAAAACCACTGGTGATATTCTCCTGATTGAGGCACGCGCTGCCCGCCACTTCTGGAAAGCCTTTAGGGATCTCTTACCTCCTGACACAAGCTTCAAAACTCGTACTCCTGGTGCGCATGATACCGTCAATCGTTTGCTCGATATCGGCTATCATCATATTACCGGCATCGTACATACCTATTTAACGACACGCGAAGTACCTGTAGCACTTGGCTTATTACATATCGCGCGCACAAGCGACAGCGCTCCCTTAGCCTATGATCTCGTAGAATTGTTTCGTGCAGATACAGTAGACGCTGAGCTACTCCGCTACATACATCTCAAGAAAAGGACTCTTCATGGTGCTGACCATGATGTGTCGCATTTCCTTCATGAGCTTAATGAACGCCTTAGTCGTTTGCATTATATAAAGAATTTCAAACAGTGCCACGCCTATCGCTATTATATGGATTTGCAAATGCTTGCGTTTATACATGCGGTAGACCACGGCAAACCTTTCACACCAATTTCGCTTCCAGACCGCCACGATACACGTTGTAAGCGTTCCTCATTGACACCAAATTCGAACGTGCTACAGTAATTTCAGGAAGCTCTTTGACAAATTTGATGAGAAAAACAGGCAGCTTTTCCAAAGCTTCTCAATGTTTTTCTCATCGTTGAACTTCCTTGTGGATCTTGGCTTTTGGCCTGGATTTATGCGCCGTAGCAGCGCCCTCCTCGTGTGAGCTACGGGGATGAGAGCTTGTCGCAGGTGTAAACCTGACACAAGAAAACGTCCTTGCTCATTATTTCTTTGGTAGCGGAACTCCCTCCGCAACGATAGGGACGTATGCTACAGATGAACGTACCCATTCTGCGGCGTATATCAGTAGCGGAACTCCCTCCGCAACGATAGGGACGTATGCTACGAACATAACACTTATGACAGTAAACAAGCTGGTAGCGGAACTCCCTCCACAACGATAGGGACGTATGCTACGAACATAACCGATAAGATCGGCATCCGCGAAGTAGCGGAACTCCCTCCGGAACGATAGGGACGTATGCTACCCTCCGTTCTCCGATACGATCTGCCGTGAAGGTGGCTGAACTCCCTCCACAAGAAAGCTTAAATGCTGTGCCGCTACGGAAATGTAGCGGCTTTCTTTTATGTAATACTTACTTTGGCGTATATATCTACATGAGAAGCTGGCAGTTCATTTGAGCGCTACGGGTAACCCTAACGACTTGGCACAAGCTTCAGGGATTTAGATAGGTAACACTTAGGGTTTTTGAATAATTCCGGTGAGGAAAATCTGAAGCAGAATTCCGTCACGTATTCATCCAAGTTGGCACTCCGATGATGATACATCCTCCGCACGAAGGTGCGATAGTTGCCCAAGACACCTTCGGATTCGGAGGTGTGGGCAAATTCAAACTTTGAATGGATGTCACGGCTGTGCTCGACCGGCCAGTACGTGCCGATGTTCTTGTATATCGATCCTCCATCAGCCCAGAGCTGGCTGCCGGGAGCCACTTTCTCGAACAAGAATGAGACGACGTGCTCGCGGGCAGGACTTGCGCCTTCGATAATGGTCCAGGCAAGCTTGCGCGTGCCTTTCTGCTTGGCAAGCACCAGTGCTGCGTTCTTGAAGTACGCTTCGTCCATCTGCACGATCAGGTGCTGCCTGAAGGTGCCGTACCAACGGCGCACGGTGCTCTCAGGGAGCCCCGTGAGCGCCATCCACCAGATCTGAAGCGGAAGCTTCAGATTGGAGAGCCAGGTATGGCAGAGTAGCGAGACCGCCTGCGACAGCTCTTGCAGCGATATCGTTCCTGAGATTTCTCGACTTTGCGGGAGCGGCACACCTGGCAGAATACGTTCTTGCCGAACAAGGTGTGGTGCAGGAAGCGCCGAATCTGCCCTTCTGAGGGTATTTGCTTGAGGGTGTACATGCAGCTTTAGCGTACTAGAGCTGTGCCAAGTGGGTCTGGATACCCCAGAGTTACGCTATTGACTAGGTAAGAATACTAATTTATAGTAAAACAGGGCAATGGTTGCTCATTTCGTGTGTTGCCAATCCTAGTGAAGGAGAATTGAGATGTGGTGGTTATTTTGTATGTGTCTTATTCTCTCAATAGTTTTCATGATTTTAACGTTCGTGAAATCTAACTAT
>CAXUAR010000051.1:0-4429 GCA_964249155.1 uncultured bacterium
AAGATGAGGAATATGATTATGCTAAAGGCCTAGTTAAAATATCAATAAAAGATTGACAAAATATTTAGTAAGTACATACTTCTTGTATTACTGGCGCATGGGGCGCAGGAGGCTTCGTCTCCTGAGGTAATGGTGCTTTAACCATATCTAATATTACGTATGTCTACATTTATTATCCGTATCGCAAGCGCGACCGTTGCGCTCGCTATGCTTGTCATGCTCGTTCCAGCAAATGCGTTTGCTGACGCAAATAATGACGAAACGCTTCTCACTGGGGATGAGCCAGTGGTGACGGTTCCATCAATTCCAGAGCCTGTGGTTGCTACGACTGTAGCAACCACAACTGAAGGAGATGGAAACGCCACAACCACAGATTCGACTGACGTCGACTCTTCTTCAGGTACATCAACACAGACACAGCTCTCAGCATCAAATCCTGTACTAGTTCCCGCAGCGGTAGTAACGCCTACAACGGTAGTTGTTACTCCAAGCAATTCTCAAGGATGGGCACCATACGGGCTTGCTGCAGGCGGCGACGTAACGTACGCAAATGATTCGACAGCTCCTGCGGGAAATGGAGCACTCAAGCTTATCACTGCTAATGACGTTAATTCTGTAACGCATTACAAGAAGACTCTTAATCTATCGCTTAGTGACCTTTCACAGCTTTCCTTTAAAACAAAGCAACTCCAAGCTGCTGATGCTACTAACGGAAATGCGACACTTCGTATTTCTCTCAATCTCGCAGGTACGAGCACGGTAGAAGAGGAGCAGCTTATGTTCGAGCCCTACTATAATGGCTTTACGGGAGGCACTGATTGGAATACGTGGACCATTACTGATTCAACCGGTAAGTTCTGGTCTAATTACGGTGAGTCATACAATGGGAAAGGGGGGGTCGATGCTGGTTCTTATGACAGCAACTTTACGCTATCAGATGTACTTGCAAGTTACCCAAATGCAAAGGTTTTGGGAATTATTCTCAGTATGGGCAGCTATAACGTCAATCAGCAGGTTCTAGCTGATGCAGTTACGGTAGTCGATTCAACTGAGAATACTACGTACGACTTTGAACCTGACTCGATTGCTTCTCAGACTGTCGTAGTTCGCCCAAGCGATCTTCAAGGATGGCAGGAGTTTACTCAGGCTAGCGGAACAGTATCCTTCAAGGCGGATGCTAATGCTCCTTCTGGAACTGGCGTCATCGATCTTGCTACCGCTAATGACGACAATTCCGTATCATCTGAATACAAGACAACAGACATTGCTCTTGGTGACATCTTGAATCTTGGATATAAGACGAAGCAATTGGCGGGACCAGTATCATCAGCAAATCCATCTTATTACCTTGGTATTGATGCTAATGGAGACGGAAATTTGAGCGATGAATTCTATGTCCTCTACGAAACCTATTACAATGGTACCAACCAGCAGAATGTTTGGCAGACATGGGCTATAACCAATACTCAAGGTAGGTTCTGGTCTAGCGCCCCTGTTGGAACTCTCGGATCAAATTCCGGCGGCTCATACGACAAGAACTTTACTCTCGCACAGCTTAAGGCAGCGTATCCAAATGCACACGTCGTAGAGTATGGCCTTAATATGGGCACTTATAATCCGGCGTGGGAAAGTCTTGTTGACGACTTCAACGTTAACGGCACAACCTATGACTTCGAGAACGACCCTACACCCGTAGTATCAACGCCCGTACAGACCGGACTTGGTGAGGATGATGGTGATATTCGTAGCGGCAGCGGAGGAGGTGGAGGGGGAAGTTCGAGCGTAAGCACATTTGTTCCTGTTACTACCGTTAGTGGAAATCCTATAGCAGGATCCACAACAGGCGGCCAGGTACTCGGTGCATCCACATACAACTTTGCTGTTGATCTTCATTTCGGCTCACGAGGTGCAGATGTGATTGAGCTCCAGACTGAGCTTATCGCTGCGGGCTACAGCATTCCTGCGGGCCCTACGGGATACTTCGGTGTTCAGACGCGCGCAGCAGTCGCAGCATGGCAGAAGGCTAACAACATTCATCCGACACTCGGTTACTTTGGCCCTATCAGCCGTGCAAAGTTGAATGCAGGTATGCTTCCGACAACTCCGGAAAAAACCACTTCGACAACAACGACAACTTCGACTACCACTACCGCAACGACCACGTCGTCTACGTAAGTCAAAGAATACGTTCGCACAGCAAGCTGCTGTCCCGTGTGGACAGCAGCTTGCTTATTTAGTATTTACGTACTATAATTTTATCTAATGATACCCTTCCGTAAGCGTGTACATGATTACTTCTTTCCGCACGCACGCAATGCATATAAGCCGCACCTCTTCAGCATTCGATCCCTCAGCGTCGTAGTGATAGGCATGACCCTCTTGCAGGCAGCGTATTTTGCTCAAACCAAAATAATCTTTCATCACACTCATTTCTTGGCGAGCGTCCTCCCGAGCGTCCTAACAGGACTTACCAACGACGACCGCGAAGCAGCAAATCTTGGGACGCTTACCAATGATCCCAAGCTCGCAGAAGCGGCACAGTTAGCAGCAAGTGATATGGCAGCCAAGGGGTACTTCGCGCACGTAAGCCCTGACGGGAAGAGTCCCTGGTACTGGCTCGATCAGGTGGGCTATCAATACTCATATTCTGGCGAGAACCTCGCCGTCGACTTCACGGACTCGCAAGACGTAGAGCAGGCGTGGCTCAATTCACCGACCCATAGGGCGAACATTATGAAAGCTCAGTACACGAATATTGGCATTGCCGTTGCAAATGGCACGTACGAAGGTAAGCAAGTAACATTCGTCGTGCAATTCTTTGCGACACCTCGTGGCCAAGCAGTACCGCGCCCGACAGAGATTGCGGCTTCGACACCTACACCCGCAGCAAGCGCGCCTGCGCCTAGCACACCGAGTATCGTAGCCGCAGCTCCTGCTGATACCACTCCAGATTCCTCCTCAACCGGCCCTACAGCTCCAGCAGAGGAAAATACACTTGCGGAAGCCACTACAATAGCCTCTGATACACCGCAGGTACTCGGTGCGTCATTTCCCCGTGAAGCTCCGCACGGGGGTATTCACGGAGCCGCAGCAGCCTCAGAGAGCTTCCTCGGCAAGGTAACTACATCGCCACATCACACCGTTATCTACCTTCTTACCCTAGCGAGTATCTTCGTCATCCTTTTGCTTCTCACTGCGCTTCTTATGCATGTGCGCGTACAGTGTATAGAGGTCATGGGAGGGGGACTGATGCTTCTTATCCTAGTGCTTCTCTTCTTGCTCGGGAACGCTGCGCTTGCACCAAGCGTAACCCTGCCTTCGGATACCGGTAATTCGATGATTGAGACTAGTCCTGGAACGTAGATACAACCAGGATATACTGAGCCTATGAGCACACGACGTATCTATACGCCCACGACAACGACGCTTTTGGTAAAGCGGTCATTCGCTGGTCTCGGCCTTTTTGCAGGCGAAGTAATTCCAAAAGGGGCCTGTATCATAGAGTATGTGGGGCGAGAGATCTCTGAAAAAGAAAAGTATTCAAGCAAGAGCAGATACCTTTTTGAGATAGATAGTAAGAAGACTATCGACGGGAAGCCAAGCATCAATAAAGCTGGATATATCAATCATTCCCACAAAGCTAACGCTGAACCCTTCATCTACAAAAAGCGTATATTTATTTTCGCAAAACGCAGCATACTGGCAGGCGAAGAGATAACGTATGACTATGGAAAGGAATACGTAGACGACTACTGCAATCCTTGCCGCTGCGAGAAATGCACTCCTAGAACAATAGAGCCCTAACAGACCATGAGAAAACAACCAAAACACTACCGCCAACAGATGTATGACTATATCGAAGAGCTCCTTGGGAGACCACTAACGTTTGACGAGCACGATGTGCTTCGCGATATGATCGTCGATTATGTCTTCAGCTCTCGGAATATGCGGGCTATTTTGAGTCGCATATTCTGTCTTCATGACTGGAAGATTGATAGGAAGATAGAGGCTGGAGAAAAGTTCCGCCTGTACGTTAAATGCGCGAAATGTGATAAGCGTACCTTTAAGAAAATGCCTACGCGCTCAATGCGTGTTCCGTATTAGCCCTTTATATAGGTAAGGATAGTATCTGCACCCGACACCGTAAACGGATCCTCTTCGCAGTTGTCAGAAAATCCAGGCTCAACGAAAAGCTTCTCTATAACGCCGTCTTTTACGACCATGCTGTAGCGCCATGAGCGCTCTCCGAAGCCTAGGTTAGACTTGGTTACGAGCATACCCATACCGCGTGTAAAATCAGCATTGCCATCAGGAAGCATCTTTACTTTCGATATGCCGAGTTTATCTGCCCATTGCTTCATGACGAACGCGTCGTTCACAGAAAGGCAATAGATTTCGTCGACGCCTGCGTGCTTGAGGTCGTCGTACG
>CAXUAR010000052.1:0-4299 GCA_964249155.1 uncultured bacterium
CTCTTCTGTCGAACACGTGATCGTCTGAATTACTTAACCGAGTCCTTAAGTGCCTTTGCAGGGCGGAACTTAGGAGTGCGAGTTGCAGCGATCTGAATAGTCTCGCCAGTGCGAGGGTTTCGTCCAGTTCGTGCTGGGCGGGCCTTTGCAGTGAAAATACCGAGGCCAGCGATAGAAACTTCATCGCCTGACTTAAGACCAGTAACGATTGCTTCGATCATGCACTCAACAGCGCGGTCAGCATCAGCCTTGGTTCCGCCGAGTACTTCTTGAACCTTCTCTACTATGTTTGCTTTGTTCATATAAACGTTTGGGGACTAGGGTTACGGGTTAAATCCTCCGTACGGAGGGTTATGACACAAAGTATAGGAAATGGGCCATTTTACGCAATAGGCCAGAATTTGGGCAGGGGATAGTGTATAGTTGCGTATAAGTATACTTTAAAGTAAACTTATACGCATGAACAGTATACTTGGTATAAAGGAATTACAGGTAAATCTTAAACGTGTTGCAGATGCAGCCCTTAAGGGTGCATCTTTTACGGTTGTCCGCGACTCTAAACCAGTTTTTCGCATTGAACCAATTGCTGTAGGGACTCGGACGGGTACACTCGATGATTTTCTTAAGACAGGCAGATTCTCTGGAGATAAGGATTTATCCCAGCGTATAGATGAGGTTGTGTATGGGGACTCTCATTGATTCAAGCGTCCTTGTTGCTTCGAGAAACGATAAGGACTTGCTTCACGCAAGAGCTATAAAAAATCTTAGGGATGCAGAGCTTCCGCTTGTCATACATGAATATGTACTACTTGAGACAGCTACAGTACTCATTAATCGCGCAAGTAAAGCTACAGCCGATATATTTATCCGAGCCGTGCTTGGTAATTCTGCATTTTCTATTCTCTACAGTACAGAACAAGACTTCCTCACCGTAGTAGAGACATTTACGAGCAATCGTATGAAGCTGTCTTTCACAGATACCGCGTTACTCTTCCTCTCAGGAGAGTATACTGTTCTTACCTTTGACGAGTCCTTAAGTCGCGCTATAAAACGCCAATCAGCACAAATTCTTTAACGCGCGAATTCAACTACACGATTCTCGCGGATGACGTTTACTTTGATTTCACCTGGGTAACGAAGCTCTTCTTGCACGCGTGTCGCAATTTTGCGCGCAAGCGTATGCGTTTCGAGATCCGAAACCTTGCCCGGATTCACAAAGATGCGTATTTCGCGTCCTGCCTGAATGGCATAGGCCTTCTCGACACCCGGGAAGCTTGCTGCAACGCGCTCAAGGTCGCTAAGGCGCTCCAAGTAGCGCTCAACGGTATCGCGGCGTGCTCCGGGGCGACCACCACTCACTGCATCCGCTACCTGCACGATGACCGCTTCAGGAGTCTCGTACGCGTACTCCTCGTGGTGAGACTGCATCGCTTGGATCACGCGCTTATCGATGCCGTATTTCTCAAGGATGCGACGGCCTATTTCCACGTGCGTGCCCTGTACTTCATGGTCGACGGCCTTGCCGATATCGTGCAAGAGCGCCCCTGCTCGCTCGATATCTCGGTCTGCACCCAGCTCTACTGAGAGCATGCCTGCGATATGCGCCATTTCTACGGAGTGAGTGAGCACGTTCTGTCCGTAGCTCGTGCGGAAGTAGAGGCGGCCTAGAAGCGCGGTGAGCTTGGGGTCGAGTCCTACGACGCCCGCTTCGTAGGCTGCTTCTTCACCCTTCTGCTTCATAAGGGCTTCTATTTCGCTGCGGGTCTTCTGTACCGTCTCTTCGATCTTTGCAGGCTGGATGCGACCGTCTTCAAGGAGTTTCTCAAGAGTGACCTTCGCAATATGCCGGCGAAGCGGGTCAAAGGATGAAAGGGTAATAGAATCAGGAGTATCGTCGATAATGACATCTACGCCGGTGGCGCGCTCGAAAGCCTTTATATTGCGGCCTTCTTTTCCAATGACCTTGCCCTTTATCTCTTCAGAAGGAATTGCCACCGTAAGAGACATGACTTCAGCATTCACGGGGTTTGCGAGGCGATGGATGGCGGAAAGAAGTATGCCACGCGCTTTTTCTTCGAGCTGCTTGCGGCCATGAGCCTCGAGTTTCTGAATGCGTCCGAGCAGAGCGCTTTCCTGGGTCTTCTCGATGTCGCGTATGAGGCTCGCACGCGCTTCGTCTTCAGAAAAGTTCGCGATACGGGCGAGCTCAGCCTGGCGCTCCTTTAGCACTTCCTCAGCATCCTTGCGTAGGCTGGTCGAGACCTGCTCCCGCTCCACGAGGCTGTGCTCGCGCTCGTCAAGGAATTCTTCGCGCTTCATGAGACGCGTGTTGAAGCGCTCGAGTTTCTCCTCGCGTTCTTGGAGCGGGGCCGCACGCGTTACCTCGACTTCTTCAGCGCGCTTCTCGGCTTCATTCACTATATAATTTGCACGCTCTTTGGCTTCCAGGAGGCGCTGCTTCACTTCTATCTCAAGCGATCCTCGCTGACCGAGCGCGATAAGCAGGCGCAGGATATATCCAAGCGCGATACCAGCGAGGCCCGAGAGCGCAAGCAGGGTCAAGACTAATTTTATAGACATACAAGTACTAAAGGGTTGAGATCCTCATGCCCCGGCCATGGGAAGCGCGCAGAAATGACCGGAACACGAGGCTAATGGCAAATAATGGGAGAACAGAGAACTAGCGCACCGTATCATATTTACAATCTATGGTAAAAGGAAAGGCCGGCTCTCGGGAGCCGGCCTTTCCCTACGTTTCATTTACTTATATACCTGGTCAACGATACCGTATTTCTTTGCCTCTTCAGCGGTAAGGAAGAAATCGCGGTCAACGTCACGCTCGACTTTCTCAAGCTTCTGGCCGGTCGTCTTCGCGAGTATCTTGTTCAAGCGGTCGCGAAGCGAAAGAATGCGACGCGCGCTTATCTCGATATCCGCTGCCTGGCCCTCAGCGCCCCCATGTGGCTGGTGGATCATGATGTCGGCGTTCGGGAGTGCAAAGCGCTTTCCCTTAGCTCCTGAGGCGAGAATAATCGAACCCATCGATGCTGCCATGCCTACTGCAACGGTCGCAACGTCTGGCTTGATGTGATTCATAGCGTCAACGATGGCGAGACCGGAGTGCACGTGGCCACCCGGACTATTCACATAGAGGTAAATGTCTTTCTTCGGGTCCTCAGACTCAAGGAAGAGGAGCTGAGAGATGATGAGGTTCGCGACATCGTCGTCTATGCCGCCGCCCAGAAAGATAATGCGGTCCTTAAGGAGGCGTGAGTAGATGTCGTAGCCGCGTTCACCGAACTGCGACTTTTCGATAACCATAGGTACAAGCATAGGTGAGGGCGTTAAGGGGTTTGTTTCAGATATAAAAAGCACTAATACCATAATGGTATCAAAATTCGCGGTGCGTGACGAGCAAGGAATCTTTCTATGGCCAGACTGACGCCATGCTTGGAACTTTTCTTACCTTGGAAACCATACAGAAATAGGATGTAACAAATTAAATCGGGATACCCTAAGCGAACAGCGACAGACGATTATGCGTTGAGCTTTTTGAAGCAGATAATGGTCGGCTGCCTAATCGGCCGTATATCCTCTGTCAGCATATTATGAATTTTCAACTCTAGAAATGAAATATCTGTTTCGGACGTAGGCTCGTCATAGTCTAAGACCATGTTTCCAATCCTCGACGCCTTATCAGGATAGCTCAGTTCAAAGCTGGCGAAAAGTTTGGTCATTAAAGTCTCCTTTCCACAGCTACTCTAACGTTTTAACTAAACGATGCAAGGATTGCTGGCAAGTGTGGGACAACGTTGGAACCTTTTTGCAACATGTGATAAGTTTTGTCTAGCAACAAGGAGGTTCTTATGACTGAGTTCATTTCTGCACCGTGCACTACGTTGCTTGTAGAGCCAGACGATGCAAAAGCTGAAGAAGCTACTCGCGTCCTCAAGCAATTTCCGAACGCCACGGTTGAACGCGTACGCACCCAGGCAGAAGCTGCCGACACGCTTCTTAACTCGCCACCGAGCAAGTACGACCAGGTATATATCGAAGACCAGGTATGGACTCCCCTTCAAGCCCTAGAGATGTGGGGACTAATCTGATCGTTACACCGCCCGAGACCCGTCTGGTCATCCGGGCGGTTCTCAATATTGGCTGGCAGTGTGGGACAGCGTTGGAACCATGTTATGTTTCAGGCACACACATATGGCGGACTGATTAGTTCATTAATGAGAGCGCTTCGTTAGGGGTGAGTCCATTCAGTCCGCAGTGCTCAAGGTCATTGTACTCCAGGTT
>CAXUAR010000053.1:0-4082 GCA_964249155.1 uncultured bacterium
CGTATTTCCTATGCGCTACGCGCCACGAAAGTGCTTAAACCAGAACTGCCTTAATACGGCGTACTCCTGCAGATGACGCCTCTTCTTTTTGTATCTTGAACGTGCCTCCCTCTCGGATTTCGCGCGTGTTGCCCACGTGCGGACCACCGCAAAACTCAAGCGAGAATGCATTCGGAATATCCGGCTGGTCTTCGGTGGCGTGGGCTGGTCCTACAGAATAGATCGACACCATATCAGGGTATTTCACACCAAATTCCATTTGTGCGCCAAGCTTCTCGGCGTCTTCTTTTGGCATGACGGTGCGGGTAACAGGAAGATCTTGTGCGAGGACTTCGTTCACGATCTTCTCTACTTGTGTCTTTTCTTCTTCAGTCATTTTCCGATCAAAGGAGAAATCGATCCGAAGGCGCTCGCTTGTGATATTACTTCCCCGCTGTTTCACCTCAGGTCCGAGCACGTTCTGAAGCGCTGCAAGGAGAATATGGTGGGTGGTATGGTAGCGCGCCGCCGAGACGCGACGTCTCCTGATGAGTAGCAAGAAGCTTCATCACTTCAGTCAAATCAATTTCAATATCTCGCTCATTCGCAATCTCTTCTGTCATTTCGACGGGAAAGCCGTAGGACGTGAAGAGTGTGAATACATCATCAGGAGTGATACTTCCGCGAGTAATGAGCTTCTCAAGCTCACGCATGCCTTGTATAAGTTTCTTTCGAAATTTTTCTTCTTCCGTTGCGAGTTCGTCGGCTATGGTCTGTGATGCAGCAAGGACGTGCGGATAGTGGTCGGCGTATGCCTGCCCGTACCCTTTGGCTATATCTGCAAGCACACGATCCTGAATCCCTAGGCGATCCGCTTCGCGAATCGCCCTTCGAATAAGTCTGCGAAGCACGTATCCCGCCTCGGTATTGCTTGGTAGCACGCCCTCGGCAAGCATGAATGATGCTGCCCGAATGTGGTCGAGAATAATGCGAAATGACCGATTCTCTTGCTCATTCTGTCCATATTTCTTACCGCTCTTAGCTTGAAGTACTGTGCGTGCCGCATCGAATACATCAATAAGAAAAATGTCCGGCCCAACCGTTGCCATTGTTATACGCTCAAGACCACCCCCAAAGTCGATATTCTTTTTTGGTAATTCTTCAAATACTCCCTTGTCTTTCTTTACGAATTGCATAAACACTGAATTCCCGATCTCCACGAAACGGCCGCAATCGCAGTTCGGGTGACAATTCGCTCCCCACTTTGGGTCGTGCGGTGTGCCAAAATCGTAGAAGATTTCAGAATCAGGTCCTCCAGGTTCACCTATGGGCATCTGTATGGGTACGCCTGCGCGGCTCCACCAGTTCTTATCAGTATAGGCGAATATTCTTTCGCCCGCCTTCATCCCTACTCGATATCCCTCTTCTTCAGATCCAATAACCACATACCCGGCATCAACGCCCTTGTCTTTAAAAAGTCTTTTCCATATATCTACAGCTTCTGTATCTGCTGCGATTCCTGCTTCCTCATCTCCAGCATACGTTGTTATATAAAGTTTTTCTGGATCAATTCCGAATCCAATCTCAGGACTAGTTAGGAATTCAAATATCCAAGGTAGCTGCTCTTCCTTGAAATAGTCTCCAAAAGACCAATTTCCGAGCATCTCGAAGAACGTCGTGTGGCGGTTATCGCCTACTTCTTCTATATCTCCTGCGCGAAAAGCCGTCTGGGAATTAACGACTCGAGTACCTTCAGGATGATTCTTTCCCAGGAAATATGGAAGCAAGGGCTGCATGCCGCTTGAAGTAAATAGCGTCGTCGGATCATTGCCTGGCACGATAGGGGCCGACGGAATGATTACGTGTCCGCGAGCTTTAAAGAATGCGAGATATCGGGAACGTACTTCAGAGACAGTCATAGGTAAGACGATACCATGAGCGTATAGAAAAGATTAGGCCCTGAGAAAGCTTTGGCTTTCTCAGGGCCT
The DNA here is from genome assembly GCA_964249155.1 of uncultured bacterium. Classification (GTDB taxonomy): domain Bacteria; phylum Patescibacteriota; class Minisyncoccia; order Phycocordibacterales; family Phycocordibacteraceae; genus C7867-001. The sequence goes on from CAXUAR010000053.1 coordinate 1,968, forward strand.
TTATTACTTATTACTTTTGTTGCGGACAGACATCGCCTCTCTTGCGTCCGATCAATGGCATCTCCCTTCCGGGAATTATCATTCCGTTAGGAAATACCGTATCAGTTTGAATTGTGCCGCGCTGCTTAAGCTCTTCGGTAATCTTTGCTATCCTCGGCGGAATATAAACGGGTTTACGTATGTTGCTCATGTCGATGATCCTTTCCTCATCTCACCCTATCATGCTACTTTTTATTTTCAAATGTGCCTGCCGCAGCGAGCGAGAGCTTGTCGAACGGGATCATCGAAGCCACTTTCTTGAGGTCTGCAATAGTAACTGCGTTTATGAGGCTTGGATATTCATCACTATAGGCAAGCGGCTTTCCCTCCATTCCGATCATGTGGAGCTCGCCAGCAAGTCCACCAGACGTTGCAAGACCTACAACATATTTCCCTGTCATCTCCGTTTTCTTAGCTTCGAGTGCGTTGCTCGTAAGTCCCTCTGCCAAGAAATTCTTTATTTCCTTATGGGTGGTCGCTACTGCTTTTTCAAATGTTGCGGGTGAGAATGTTGCGGTAATGCGTAGTGCACCATCTGCCCCGCCGCCAAAGCCCACAAGGCTTGCATAGATTCCATACGTCAGACCGTCGCGTTCTCGCATGGTGCGCATAAGGTGTCCTGAAGCGAGGCCGCTGCCTCCGAGCATACTCGCGAATACCGTTAGAGGAATATATTCAGGACTATCATAGGTAAGCGGTATGGCTGCGCCAAGATATACGTCGATATTTGCCTTATCGGGAATCGCAATGAATTCTTCTTTCATAGATTGCGCTTTCGTATTCTGCTTCTTAGCTGTCGGGCTTGTTGTACCGTCTGGAAGCTTCGCAAATATGCGGTCTGCCTTTGCAAGCACTTCGTCTGGACGAATGTCACCCGTAATAGCACATATGAGCCCGCCCTTTCCTAGGAGCTTCTGGAACGACTGTATCTGCTTGCGATCGATCTTCTTTGTGCGCGTTATAGACGTTTCGATCGTATCAGGATAGTTCACATGCAACGGATCGTAGATGAGACGAGAGAATGCATATGAAGCACGAGTGCCCGTATCGATTCTCGCTTCGTTCATTTCGGCTATAGTGCGCCTCTTTTGGAGCGCTATCTCGCGTGCAGGAAACGTAGCTTCAGAAAGACACTCAGTAATAAGCATGAGTACAAAATCAAGATCGTCCGGAAGGCACGTTCCCTGGAAGTGCGTGCGGTCCTTGTCCGGAAAGAAATGAATACTCGCTCCGCGCGCGGAAAGCGCATCGCGAATCGTGTCTTTGTCTCGTAATCGAGTGCCAGCATCAAGAAGAGCGGTCGCAATGCGCGGTACCATCTGAAGAGAACGATTGAGCGTCACGTATCCTCCGAGTACGCTGCCAACGATAGTCACGACGTCCTTCGCTCCCGTGCGCGAAGCAAACAGGCGCATACTCCCTTTTTCGTGTTCCGTAATGTTCAGGCGTTCAGATTCCATACTGGGTACTAGGTTTAAAGTAACCGACGACTGATTGATTAGTAACAAAATATTTTTGCGCAACTCGCTGCACGTCTTTGGTAGTAACGTCTTGAATTGCTTTCGCCAGACTGAAAAACCGAGTCCAGTCGCCCACAGCCAAATCTTCGTTAAGCGCTGAGAGAAGCGCATACGGCCCGTCATTCCGGCGCGCAAGCCATACGCGCGCTGAACGCTTAGCTGCCTTCAGCTCAGCGCTTGTGATGCCTTTCTGCGCTACGCGGTCATATTCCTGAAGCAGAATCTTCTCGGCTTTCTCATGCGCCATGCCCGGCGTAAGAGTTATGAAGGTTTGAAAGAGGCTTGCATCATGGAATTGATTGCAGTATACGGTGACATCGGTCGCGATTGCCTTATCAATGAACGCTTTATACAGTCGGCTCGTCTTATCTTCATAAAGGACGCCTGCAAGCATTATAAGCGCCGGTATGTCCGTGTGACGAGCGTCCGGTATCTTGTGCGAGACGCCAATCATCGGATTTCCTGCGCGCTCAATTACTACACGTCGCTGCCCTTCCTGCCTCGGTTCCTCCGTATACATCTCAGGTATTGGGCGAGAGGATTTCTTGTGTACACC
>CAXUAR010000054.1:0-4063 GCA_964249155.1 uncultured bacterium
CTAGCAACGAGTGCACATGCTGCCGGTGCTCATGTAAGCGCCGCCTTTGGCGGCGCGGATGGTAAGAAAGCCGAAACAGGTCTCCTCACCAAACGCCTTTCTCAAGCTCGAATTGTTATCATTCCTCTTTCGGAAATTAAACGTGACATTGGCGTACTTCGGGAGTTGCGCGCATTTCGGGAATTAGTAGGCATACTTAAAAAAGAAAGGCCTGACGTGATTCATCTCAACAGCTCAAAGATGGGGCTGCTCGGCTCTCTCGCGGGACGACTTAGTGGCGTCCCGCGCATCGTGTTCACGGCGCACGGCTGGCCGCACGGCGAGAACCGTTCGTGGTTCTGGAAGACCTGTATTTGGATCGCGTCTTGGCTCACCACCGTCTTGTCTCATATCGTCATTGTCGTTTCCAAATACGATATGAAAAATGCGCCCGTACTTTTCAGCAGACGCAAACTCCATGTAATACGAAATGGCGTACTGCCATTCGATCTCATGGAGCGTGCGCTTGCGCGCGCGGAGCTCATCACAAAATCTCCCGGACTTACCCCAGACACCACCTGGCTCCTCATGAATGCAGAGCTTCACCCGAACAAAGGTATCGACATCGCGATACAAGCACTCGCACAACTTGCGTCGAAATTCCCAGATCTCGTCTTAGTAGTAATGAGCGAGGGCCAGGAACGCACCCGTCTCACCAAGCTTGCTGAATCTCTTGGCATAGGATCGAAAGTATTTCTTTCCGGCTTTATTACTGATGCTCGCTTAAAGCTTTCTGCCGGCGACATTTTTCTCATGCCGTCGCGCAAAGAAGGCCTTCCTCTTGCAATCCTCGAAGCAGGAATCGCTTCGCTCCCCGTCATTGCTTCAAACGTAGGCGGTATTCCTGAAATAATCCAAGACCAAGAAAACGGCCTACTTATTGAGCCGAATAACCCTGATTTACTCACCAGTGCAATTGAGTCCTTCCTCTCCCATCCAATCCTCGCACGAAAATTAGGCGCAGCCTTGCACGAACGAATCATCACCGAATTTACTAGCACTCAGATGATCTCCGAAACATTCCTGACTTACAGCGAGCGATTTGGGGAATAGCCCCCAGCTCACGTTCTATCCTTCGTATTCCTGCATCGCCGCATCCCTCGGCACACTCCTCCCCTGCTGCGCTAAACTCGCTATTATTCCGAGCGCCGCAAATTCCATGACCACGTGTGAGCCACCTGAACTCATGAATGGAATAGTCGTACCCGTAACCGGAAGTATGCCGAGGTTGATGCCTGCGTGAAAGCCGATGTGCGCAAGAAATAGTACCAGCACACCGATCGTAAAGAGCGCATCAAAGTTCGTGGCGGAGCGCCGCGCAATAGAAAGGAGCTGGAACAGGAGGAATCCATACAACGCGAGGAGAAGCACGACCCCTGCGAACCCCCACTCTTCCGCATACGCCGCAAAGATGAAGTCCGTCTGATATTCCGGAAGAAACCTGAGCTTGCTCTGCGTTCCGTACCCTATGCCCTTGCCCCACAATTGCCCCGAACCACTCGCGACCGTTGCCTGATACGCGTTATAGCCCGTGCCTCGTATGTCTGCTGCAGGGTTTATAAACGTCATGATGCGTGCACGCTGATGCTCTTTCAGACCAAAGAACCAAAGTCCTGCGGCAGCGATTACTCCGATCATGCAAACGACAGCAAGATGGCGCAGAGGAATCCCAGAGACGAGTATCATGCCAAACCAAACTGTAAGTAAAATAACAGCCGTACCAAGATCAGGCTGGACAAGTACCAGGAGGACAATCGCGGCAGTATAGAGTCCTGAGATGAAGACGTGCGTTAGCTGACCCATTTCCATGTGGCGACGTGAAAAATATTTAGCGAGAAGTGCAATCATCACCAGCTTTGCGAGGTCAGCAGGCTGAAAGGCAAAGAGTCCAAAGTTGAACCATGACTTTGCGCCCATGGTCGTATGACCGACCACAAGAAGAATAGCGAGGAGCACGAACGCCGTGATGTATCCCGTTATAATGACTGGCGTGCGCCGGATGAAGCGCATGTCCATGACGGCGCATACACCATATACCGTTATACCAACTCCTAACCAAATAAGCTGACGCGGTGCAAGCGACGCTGACCCGTTGAAGGGATCCATGGTAAGAATCCCCAGAAGTGAAAGAGCAACAGCGGTTGCCAAGAGCGGCCACGTGGAAAGTACTGCCCCAAAAGGACTTGTGCGTGCTATTTCGGTCATAGCTGTATAAGCGGTGCCGTCGCTGTGGGCACCATATCTACACGCACGACCGGAGCAGTAAATGGCTCGTTCCAGGTGAAGACGATCGCCGCGGTTCCTTGTGCCGCGAGTGTCGGTACGACCGTCTGCGAAGCCGCGAGTGCAGTACCGTCTGCGCCGAAGACAGTAGCCGTAACCGTAGTGTTATATAGAGGATACGCGGTCTGATTTACGAGGGTCGCCGTGATGCGAGGCTTTGTCTCAGGAGTGAGCGTAACGATGTCAGTTACGGTTGTTGAGAGGTCTGAGGCGGTCCCGCGCATCCACACAGGTGAGCCCATATCAAACATAAGAAATGCCTGACGTATATTTGCACTGGCTGATGCTACGCCTGGAATAAATACCGGCACGCTTGCGCGCGGTGGCAGGTTTACTTTTATGTGAGTGGTGAAAAGTGTACCGTCAGCCGCATACGCTTCGAGCGTCATAGCGACATTTTTTGCATATGCGTCAGAATTCGCATTGTTGCCGAGCAGAGGGTACTACACGAGCCACCGCAGTCTATACCGGTCTCATCCTGATCCATTGTACCGTCGGTACACGTTGGCGTGTGGTAGAAAATAGAAAATCCAACAATGGCCGCAGTAGTCAGCACGATGGCACCGAATATGGCAATAACCATGAATTTTCTCTTATGTGCCCAATCCATACAGCTAGTATACGACAAAACGTAAAACGTGCCCCGCATAGCGGGGCACGTTTTACTTCTTCCTTTATTTCTTTTGCAAAACACACCCAGAACGCTGGCGACAACCTACTCTCCCCCTTTCGGAGTACCATCGGCTCAAGAGGGCTTGACTGCCGTGTTCGGAATGGGAACGGGTATGACCCCTCCGATAAATCACCAGCGTTCTGGGTGCGTTCCGTAGAACTCATCCAGGTGAATAAGAAACTAAGAAGTTTCTTCCTAGCGTCGCTTGCCTCGGACAAATGTACTAAGAAGTACTTAGTCACTCGGCTCGCTTGCTAGTAGGTATAGGTAGTATTACAAACACAAAACAACGTCATCTGTGACATACAGAATTCCGCACAGGAAACTGGACATATTAGTACTTCTCGACTGAACACATTACTGTGCGTATATCTAAAGCCTATCAACCTCATAATCTCTAAGGTGTCTCATAACGATTCCTAATCTTTGAGTGGGCTTCCCGCTTATATGCTTTCAGCAGTTATCCCATCCCGACATAGCTACCCAGCGGTGCCTTTGGCAAGACAGCTGGTAGACCAGAGGTCAGTTCACCCCGGTCCTCTCGTACTAGGGGCAACACTCATCAAGAATCAACGCCCGTAGTAGATAGGAGACCAACCTGTCTCACGCATTTCGTTTTAGCGTTAGCTTGCCAGCTAACTCCTCCGTTACTGAAGGGATCGGACTGTACCATCACGAGTTCTTCGTGACTGACATTCAGTCTCTACGGGCATCAGTCTCCGAACTGCATGGTGAGCTTGAAATAAATTTCAAGCTCACCATGCAGTTCGTGACCAAATTCCCTCGGGGTTGTCCCTCCTCTGGTGTGAGGAGTGGGATTTCACCGATATGAGTCAGTTTGTTTTCTTGCATCCCTGCAAGAAACCGCCGTGTCATGGTTGGTTCTATCTTAATTTCAAGACGAAAAGACATTCACATTGCGCACATCGCACTTTATCGTTTCTGACAACAGAAATCTCGAAGGGATTCAAACAGTGAGAGTAACAATTCCGAAGAATTGAAACCCTCACGGTTTGAACCCAGCTCGCGTACCTTTTTAATTGGCGAACAGCCAAACGCTTGGGACCT
>CAXUAR010000055.1:0-4062 GCA_964249155.1 uncultured bacterium
GAGAAAGCGGATCCACGTTTCCAAACTGCGACTGTGCATGCACGACGAAGGCCCCGGCTGCCCCTATAGCTGAAATACCAAGGAGGAAAAGAATTCCTAGCAGAAGGCGTTGCTTCATAGTGAGTACAGTATACCGCCTGATAGCCCTACTGTGCTGGCATTGCTGTCTAGACCTGGGTATTGGCTAGGCAGCTTCTCGATATTCATTCTCTAGACCATTGTCATTAGCAGCCACAGGGGTTGCTCGGCCTTTGTTTGTCTGTGCAGCTGGTTTTCTAGACTTGTCTTCAATTCTGGTACTCACGATAACTCCCACTACGCCAGCGGTGATACCTGGCAGGTCATCAACAAGACCGACTGATTCAATAACTGCGGAACCAAGTATCGAAAACGTCTTAAGACCTGAACTCTTTCCCGTAATAGAAATTGCCCCAATAAGAAAATACCAAAGAGTAAAAGATATTTCAGCAAACCAGCCAATAGGTATAGCAAGAATAATGCCAACACCAGTCAGCGTCAAAAGAAATTGAATACCGTCAAAAAGTATCGCAATGATAATCATAAGACCCGCCGTTATATTGGATATCGTCGGTGGCGCTTTGGGTGATTCTTGTTTTGGCATACGAATGGGCAAACTTGGAAAAGGTGAATGCTATGTAGTTCCAGCAGTAGTGCCTTCAGCTTCTTGCCGCTGCTTCTCACGCTTAATAGCTAAGAGTTGTGAAGGGTCCGAGGTAATTATCTGGTCCTCCGTGTAGGAAGCGACTATCTTAATAGCTACGTGCTTAAGCCCTGCAAAGAAAAGTCCCTCCCCCACTCCGGACTCGAGCAGGAGGAACTTCTCTTCGTCAGTGAGGTTGAACGTTTCCTTTAGAACATCGATGGTCGTCGGTGACTGCTTTAGGAGAAGCTGAATCGATGAGTTCGTGAGGATAGGTCGTCCGTAGGGACTGCGAAGAAAGTCCTCAACGTCCTGTGTGATGGTCGCAACTCCAAGGAAGTATTTGCGGCCACGCTTTGCAAGTGAGTATAGGAACGAGGCCGTGTCGTCTGACTTCATCATCCACCAGGCTTCGTCGATTATAAGGAGGCGCTTCTTAAGCTCTGCACGTACGGCGTTCCATATAAAGTGGGTCACGATGTACATGGCGACAGGCTTGAGTTCGTCCTCCATATCGCGCACGGAGAAAACGATAAATTGCTTCTTGATGTCTACGTTTGTAGGGCGATTAAGGAAGCCAGACCACGTACCTTTTGTATATTTGGTAAGGCGAATCACCAGAGACTCAGAACCCTCCATGCCAGAAAGGACGTTTTCAAAGTCAGACAGAAGCGGTGGTTCCATGCCGTTGAAGTTTGCATCGCCGGTAATGTCCTTTAACGCGTAGGTTTCTGAGATAGCACGGTCAATAATTGCGTCTTCTTCTGGCGAGAGGCCACCGAGCATGATGCGGAAGAGCCCGACGAGGTTAATGATGTTCGAGCGCAAGATATCGGCCGGCTCTTCGTCCTCCTTGATCATCGGCAAGTCGAACGGATTGATGTGGTGCTCGCTTGAAAGCGAAATATTGAAGAGCCTACCTCCCGTTGCTTCAGCAAGGTATTCATACTCGCGCTCCGGGTCAATGACAATCACGTCGACGTCGAACATGAGTGAGCGAAGGATTTCAAGCTTCACAGCGTATGACTTACCAGAACCAGACTTTGCGAATACCACCGAATTGTAGTTCTCGAGCGAGAAACGATCGAAGAGAATCAGCGATGCGTTATGGCGATTGATACCGTACAGAATGCCGTGGTCGCTTGAAAGGTCGAACGACACGAACGGGAAGATGCTCGAGAGCGGCGAAGAATTCATCTTTGAGTGTACGTTCAGTTCGTCGCTCGCTATCGGAAGTGTGGAACGGAATCCTTGCTCTTGCTCAAAGAGTGCCGGCTTCGTGTACACAAGCTTTGAGTCCAGTATCCCGCGCACGTCAGCTTCCACCTTGTCGAGCTCTTCCTTGCTTGAAGCGTAGAGCGTGAGATAGAGGCCTATATCGAAGAGGCGCTCCTGTGCTTGCTGCAAATTATCGCGAAGCGTTTCAAGGTCTTGATAGGCCGTATCGAGCATTGGATCGCGCACAAGGCCTTTTGCTTCCCTCTCCGCAATTTGGCTCTGCACTTCCGCCACTTTTTTCTGGAAGTTACGAAGTGCCTGAGCCGTCTCCATGGGGTGAATGAAAATAGACACGTCGAGGACTTTATCGAGGTTTACGATAGGCGTGAACCAGCTATCCGTAAGGAAGCGCGGGTATGAAATGGTATAGAAGGTTCGGGACACTTTCTCGCCGAGCTCAATCTCGCGCGAGCCGACCTTGAGGGCCGCCGGTGCAATGGTGTCCGCAAGTTCGAGCGTGCCAGCCGCATAAATGTCGCGTGGCAGCACCGGCGCTATCGTCGGTTCGTCTTTCTTATCGCCTCGCCCTAGAAAATCAAGTAGTGCCATACAATTTGTAAAAGCTATTGGGTATACGGAATAGGATTCTCCATGTCCGCGAGATTAAAAGAACGATACAAAAGCTCAATTATTTCTTCAGTATTAAGCGGCACGGCTCGCAGCCCCGAAGAAGCCAGGCCGCCCGCCACAAGCGCCATGCGCTGCTCTAGCTGCACGCGTGTTTCTTCGAACGACGAATCTTCCGCTGTAGTCGCTTGCTCGCGACCGCCAAAGAATGGCAGTGCGCTCACTGCTTGCTTAACATTGACCACACTGTACGGCACGACGATGTAGAATGTTTTCGTCATAATATCCGCGCCTTCGATGAAGTTCCGGATGAATGCCTGATACTCACGCAGCTGAATGCGCATGAGTTCACTTGTTTGAAGTTGCATGCGTTCCTGCAAAAGAGCTAAGTATGGACGAATGTCCATCTTTCGAGAATGAATTACGATCTGAATGGAGAAGTCGAGCGTATTAAGGAAGTTCTGAAAGCCGCCGATAATAGCTTTCTGCTCGTCCTCGCTTTTAAGCGCGAAGTTAAGCGAGGAGCACATCATGATGCCGCGATACCCGCCGTCTTTAAGTATGACGACGCCATTGCGCACTTCTTGTACGGGAACGAATGATTGTGTTGATTTAGAAGTAGCCATACCTTATATACGTTCCTGCGGACTGTTTTGGTCCTTAATATCAAGCGAAAGTGCGAGATCCTTGAGTCGTCCTGAGGAAATACCAAGTTTTTCTCGGGGTGGGAGCGCCGCCACAGGCGGCGCAACCTTTGCTTGCGCACTCTTTTCTTCCTTTTTCCAGAGATAGAGACGGTCCTTGGTGTAGAACGAGAGCCCAGCGCCAAGCATGTCCGTGAAGCTCTTATTGTTTACTTTGTAGAACGCAAGCGCGCCCGCGAATCCTGCAACCGGAAGAGCGAGAATAATGCCGATGACGAGCGGCAAGTAGAGAATCAAAACGACGCACAGCCCTACCCCGCCAGCGATATAGATGAACTGTTTAAGGGTAAGCGGCCCAAAAATCTTATCTTCGACCTCGATGAACTGGGGAACTTGGTACTCCATCAATTGCTAGTATACCAGCGAGTTGACTTCTTTATCTACCTTTTGATACTATAACCATACAAACGACTTCGGTCTCCGAGGCCCCGCGCAAGCGGGGCCGTCTGTTTACCTAAGTAAGTCCACAAATCTCGCCTTAAGCTCTACACATTCTACCTTTGATAGCTTGCGTACTTTGCGCTGAAGACGTTTTGCGTCTAATAAGCGTATTTGCGACAGCATTACAGAAAAGTTCTTCCCCTCCTCCTCGGATCCAATATTTGAGCCAAGCGAACCCCACCAAATCTCTCCTTCATTGAAGAACACCCGCGCCTCGCTAGCATGAAGCTCTTCTTTTAATTGTATCCATTCGCGGAAGCGCTTTATCGTACATACAGCGTACGGTGCCTATTGGACTATAGAAAGCAAAACCTATCTCACTGCGGAGATTTCCCTTCAGGAATATTTTATCTTTTGCAAATTAATGCCCTCCCCCATGACCGCCGCCAGCCGCAGGTTTCTTCTTTGCCC
>CAXUAR010000056.1:0-4061 GCA_964249155.1 uncultured bacterium
TTCAAAAAATGCTGTAGGAGCAGTAACCGTAGCGCAGGTCCTTGCTGCCCCAGCCTATGCTAACAAGGCTGCAGTAGCGCTCTCGATGGCTCCTGCAACGCGCGCGTCGCTCACGCCGTCGGCTACCGACCGTTTCCAACCGGTCTATTACCCTCAGGCCCTTATCGCCAAAGGATGGTTATCCCCGTTGCCATCGGTCACGGACCAGATATTCAGTACTATGATAGGAGATATAACGAGCGGACGTAACGATACCGAGCAGGCGCTCACCGCCGCTGACCAAGCTATCGACGCGACGTTCTAATACCATGTCAAAAAAACTCTCAATCCTTCTCCTCCCATCAGTCTTCGCACTCGCACTAATACTGCCTGTTGTTGTGGTACCTGCCGTAACATATGCAGCTCCCACGGGAGATACCTCAGGAGGTACGACCAATAGCACGGGAGACACGAGCGCAAGCACTCAGGGTTGCGGAGGGGCACTCTGTAATCCTCTCAAAAACGTAACATCGCTTAGCGACCTACTTAACGCGGTCTTAAGTGCAATCACTGACGTCCTTGCACCGATTTTCCTTACGCTCGCTTTCATTTATGTCGGCTTCTTGTTTGTGTTGGCACGCGGGAATGAAGAAAAGATACGAAGCGCGCGAAGCGCGCTGGTCTGGACTGTTATTGGCGCACTCATACTCCTTGGCGCAAAAGCAATAGGTGCTGTTATTCAAACAACCGTGGGAGGTCTATGAGTTTTGCAGACATTGTAAATACCAGGATCGTTCCTATCGGAGACGCGATAATCGGACTGCTTTTTTCACTTGCCTTCATTATCTTCCTCATAGGCATGGTGCGGTTCTTTTTCTTGCAGGAAGGAGAAGAGGGAAGAGAAAAAGGAAAGAAGCTTGCATTCTGGGGCATCATTGCCCTTGTCGTACTTTTTTCAACCTGGGGCTTGGTTCACGTGCTGCTTAGCATACTTACTGAAGTCAGTGCATAAATCCTTGTAATCATCCTCCGCTTGCTATCCTAGACCTATGACCACCATCACCGGAATAATCACCAACATTCAGAAGATAGTCGACCTGCTCGTACCGCTCGTATTTGCCGTTGCCTTTATCGTCTTTATCTTCGGCGTCTTCCGCTACTTTATTCTCGGAGGAGGAAACGAAGAGAAGCGCGCACAAGGCCGCCAGCTTATCATGTGGGGCATCATAGCGTTCGTAGTCATGGTGTCGGTGTGGGGCCTCGTAAACGTCATAACAGGCACCCTAAATTTCGGATCGACTACTCGACCAAATCTACCGACCTTCTCTGGAAGTTCGGGTTCGACACAAACACCTACTCAAACACCCGTACCTGCTCAGACCCCTCAGACACCTCAGACCCCTACCCCTCCTCCAGCTTTTATTGGCCCAATGAATGATTAAATAGTGATTCGGTTGTCCCCACATACGGAACGAGACCATTTGACGCCACCGTTTCGGGGTTTATGCTGTATAAGTAATCCTTACTCAACCCTTATCCTTCCTATGAAAAAGATCGCCTACTCAGGGCTCGCATTTTTGGTTCCTAGTCTTGCATTTGCTCAAACAACCTACAATAATGTCCAAGATCTCTCAGCGTTCGCTATTAACCTTATCAATAACGTTGCGGTCCCGCTCATCTTTGCGCTCGCATTTCTCGTATTCATCTTCGGTGTGTTTCGATACTTTATCTCTGGAGCAGGCGATGAAGAGAAGCGTGAGACAGGAAAGCAATTCATGCTCTATGGCATTATTGGCTTCTTCGTCATGATCTCTGTATGGGGCCTTGTACGCATCCTTACAGGTACCGTACGCCTTAATAATGCTTCGCCAAGCAACGGTGGACTTCTTCCTCAGGCTGACACCACGGGTACAGTTCACTAAGTTTACTTCTCCACGGGTTATGCAGAGAAAACCCCGCCAGTAGGCGGGGTTTTCTGCTAGTATTACTCTTATATGGCTACTACACCCGCAACGAGCAACGCATTTAACACGTTCATTACAAATGTTGAGAAGGCTATTATAGATCCGATTATAACGGTCGTGGCGCTCGCTGCCTTCATTCTCTTTGTCTATGGCGTCGTCGAGTTCATCCGCGGCGCGGACAACGACGAGAAACGCAAGCTCGGCCAGCAGCACATCATGTGGGGACTTATCGGCCTCACCATCATATTCGGCGCAGCGACCATCGTTAAGATTCTTACGAGAGTTGTTTCGTAATTCTGCATCTAATTAAAGAAAAATACCCCACGATCGTAGTCGTGGGGTATTGAGTTTAGCATCCGGCAACGTCAGGCGTTTCGGCCACGAATTGACGGACGATCATCGGCTTCTTCGGCACAAGCACGTAGCCCATGACGTCGCCGATCTCGAGGTGACCGTGGGTATAGGCCGGGCTTGCGCCAGTGACCAATATCCGCGTCACGCTCTTGTAGACGCGCTGCTCTTCCGGCAGCGTTGCCTCATCCACGCCGGGCGTGATGCAGAACGTAAGCCCTGAACGAAGACCAGAGGCTAGCACGAGCGCCTTGCCGCCGGTGCCCACCATGCACGCTTGTGGCTGCAGAGTAAACAGGCAGTTCGTGTCGACCGGCTCGGCGTTGTATGTGCCGGCTGATTGATGCGCCGTTACCGATACCTGCGGAGCGCTCGAAAGCGGCGCAAGGAACCACCACAGTACGAAGATTGCCGGCACGCCGACCACAACTACCATGGTAACGATGACACCGTCGGCGAAGCTCCAGCTGTGACCGTGACCGCCTCCGTGACCTGAACCGTGCGTTGCCACAGGTTTGGACGCGGAGGCGGTCACGAGCGCGAGCTGAACATCCGGCTTTGTCTTGGCCTCGGAATTGAGGCTTATGACGCGCCAGGTCAGGACCCCGATAAGAATCAGGACGCCCAGTATACCTAGAATCCATCCCATGATCTTAATCCTTCTTTCCGACCGCAATCGTCTTCAGCACGCCTGGCATATCAGGCGCGACAAAGCTGATGTTGGCCTTAGAGTTGCCAATGGCTTCCAGGATCTGCGTTTGTTGCATAATCCCTCGAGCCGTCTCGAAGTCGATGGTGTGGCCCAAGGCTTCTGCGGCCTTGATTATGCCGTTGATAGCTCGTGCAGGGCCTTGGAACTGCTCCTCGGCTTGTGCCGCAAGCTTCTCGCCTTCGAGTTTCTTTTCTCGAATGGCGATAACCGTCGCGGGAAGAGCGACGTCGTCGATGATGAGCGCCTTGCTTGAGACGGGATACGCCCCAAGCCCGGCTAGTATGGGTCGGGCTGCTTGCACAGCTTGTTCACACACCTCATCGCCCTTTGTCTGGACGTCGTCGATGGACATCGCTTGGAGTAGGGGACGCAGAGCGCCATCGAAGATGGCGCCAGCACGTTCGCGCGGGTCGTCATAGCGATAGGACCAAAGGGCGACCTGACGCGTGACTTCGTCCGAGTCCTCGTTCGCGACGTCGACAGGATTCGCGATCGAGTACCAGGCCTTGGCAGTAATGGGTGCCGAGGCGTCGGTGAAGTCGATCTCAGCCTGCTTGTCGTTCTTATAGAGCGGAAAGGCGCGAGCCGAAAAACATTCGCGAAGCTTGATTTTGTCGAAGAACGGATTGATCCAGACGAGTCCGGTATCCTTCAGAAAAAATAAAGATATCGCGTCCCAGGAATATTTCACGGAATTGAAGCGTCCGAGACGCTCAATGACCAGGAAATATTGCTGGTGAATGATTCTCAGCCCGAGTGCGATGAATGCAGCGGTCCAGCTGCATTCAAGCAGCACTGCGGTGCCGATGCCTACGTCTCCGTAGCTTCCGGCCCACCCGCCAAGTCCGCAAAGGACCAGGCTAGGAAGGAGCCACGTAGCCACATCGGTTTTCAGCGATTCTGCGCGCGGTGCGGGCTGCATGTCTTTGCCGCCACTGTTGTCGATCAAATCTGCCATGCTGGCCTCCTGTGTTTTCAATTGGGCAAAATTGCCCAGATCTGTATTCCACTATACAATATATAGTCTTTTGTATAAAAGTCAAGTAGTGCTGGAG
>CAXUAR010000057.1:0-3881 GCA_964249155.1 uncultured bacterium
GTAGAAGCACTACTCCTGCAACGATAGGAATTAGAGGACTTTTTTTCTTTGGCTCAGCAATCGTTCGGGCTTTTGCGTCACTCTGGGATGCTAATACGGAAAATGTCGAGGCGCGCTCCGAGTCGATCCGGTCAGAGAAATCGGAACTAAATGTGTGTATGGGAGACGAACTTGTGGTCTGCGTTGCAGGCCTTTCCGGTATTTGGACTATAGGTTCGCGTATTGGAAGCGGAGCAACCGGTGGCTCGATAGACCGTACGAATTGAGGGACTGCGATAGGTACTGGCCTTGAAACAACTGGTACTACAGGTTCAGCCGCTGGAACGGGCATTGGGGCATGGGTCGCAAGCTTTGCGCGTAAGCGTGCGAGTATCGATTCCCGTTCCTGATTTGTCTCTTCTGTAATCGTGCTAGTGACCCTCGCCAGTTCTGCTGGCACAACCTCGCTTGGTGCCTCTCCAATGCTCACTTGCGGCATCATAGGCACCGGTGCCGGTGGTTTATTAGATGAATTAAATATATCGTTTGGAATCGGTGGCGGAGTTTTCGTGAGCATCGCCACATCCTTGGCGTACGTGCGCATATACGCCGACGGGTCGCTCGGCGGCGTATAGGTCGGGTCAATCTTGGGCTTCACGTCATCAGGATTCATTTCCTTATATTCTACATGCCAGGCGTGGTTCACCCTTGCAGAGCATGTGTACTTTGATTTCTGAAATTGTTACGCATGTCCGATATCTGGACTGCCCGATTTTATCCGCGACCGATGAGAAACTTCTTGGGATCGTCGCACATATCCGTAAAGGCATGCGCAGCTTCCTTAAGTTTTGATGACGAAGACTTACCGAACGAAATAACTTCAACCTGACACCCCATGTGCATGTCTAAGTATTCGATGAGCGGTACGAAGTCGCCATCGCCGGTAGCGAGCACGATAGTATCGAGCTTGGACCCTAGTTTTACGGCGTCGATAGCGAGGCCGACGTCCCAGTCAGCTTTCTTTGCGCCATCTGAGAAGATCTGGAGGCCCTTTACCTTTGTCTCGATGCCGATCTTCGTGAGTGCGTCGAAGAACGCGGTCTCATCGCCGCTCTCTGTCGATATGACGTATGCGATAGCACGAACGAGGGTGCGGTCCCCCACTGCCTCTTTAAGTACGTTGGCGAAGTTGACCCGGGTTTTATAGAGGTGTTTCGCACTGTGGTACAGATTCTGTGTATCTATAAAGACGCCTACGCGTTGAGCCGGATGTTTGATAACTGCCATATAAATATTAGAAGTGGCGCGAGGAGTATGCCTGCTGCCGTTGTTTTACTAAAAAATACGTAGCGCTTTGGCTACACGACCATTCTATCACTTACAGAACGTAAAAATATACGATACAAGGGTAACAAATACTGGAGACGCATAATTTTCTGCTGAAAATTCTCTTAATCCCGCCGTCGCGGTTCGTACGCTCCAGTGTTTGTTACCCTTGCGGAGATTACTTCTTGAGACCCAACTTCTTCACGATAGCGCTGTACTGACGCTTGTTGTTCTTCTCAAGATAGCGCAAATGAGTGCGGCGATCAGCGACCATCTGAAGAAGGCCACGGCGTGAATGGAAATCCTTCTGATTTTTCTTAAGGTGGCTCGTAAGCTCTTCAATCTTGCGGCTGAGGATACCAACTTGGACTGAGGCAGAGCCTGTGTCCGTGTTATGTATAGCCGCGTTCTTTATAACGGCTGTCTTTACGCGTTTTGTAAGCATTAAAGCCATCGTACCACACCTTGATTAATTGCGCAAGTGTCGCCTGATGCAGACCAAGGTGTACATGGGTATACAAAATATTGTACGAAGCTTAAGGATGCTACAATTTCCTTATGAATGCCGAGCAGATGAAGCGTCAATTCCTTGAATACACGGAAATCGAGCGCGGACGTGCAGTAAAGACCATTCAGAACTACGATCATTACCTCACGCGTTTCTTCAAACAGATGGATATCGTAGCCACAGGCGATATTACTGAGGAAAAAGTGCGCGAGTTCAGGCTTTGGTTAAATCGCCAGCCAGGCACAAACAACGACTCGATGAAACGTCGCACGCAGAACTATTACCTCATCGCGCTCCGTTCCTTCCTTAAATATTTACGAAAGCAGGGTGCGGATGGCTTGTCGCCAGAACGAATCGAGCTCGCAAAAGTGCCGGAACGACATCTCGACCTCATCTCTTCGACCGAACTCGACAGGCTTCTCAATTCCGCTGAAGGTACAGACGAGCGTGGGCTGCGCGACAAGGCCATACTCGAACTCTTATTTTCTACCGGGCTGCGCGTTTCTGAGCTTTGCTCGCTTGATAGCGATCTCGATCTGTCGCGCGATAGCTTTCCTATTCGCGGCAAAGGCGAGAAAGTCCGGGTCGTATTCCTTTCTGACGAAGCAAAAGACGCTGTGCGCTCATACCTAAAGGCTCGCAAGGATATGCACGAAGCGTTGTTCGTGAACGTACCGCGTAGCCGGAATGTGAAGGCTATGGCAGGGCGCCTTACTCCCCGCTCAATCGAGCTTATGATTAAAACATACGCCGCTAAGGCAGGCATTACCAAAAAAGTGACGCCGCACGTCATGCGCCACTCTTTCGCGACTGATCTCCTGAATAACGGCGCAGATATTCGCTCTGTGCAACAACTCCTTGGTCATGCGTCGATAACTACCACGCAAATCTATACGCACGTCACCGATGCGCATCTCGCACAAGTCCACAAGCAATTCCATTCCAAACGCGCGACTTGATTTTGACATTCCGCGTTCGTAGCTATAGGGTCATACGTGGAAACGCACATAACGGAGATCTTAATGTATTTTCAAGCCAACCCGAACTCGCGCCACGAGCGCTTATATGCGGAACTTTGGGAAAAGGCCGCAGAAATACAGACCGCGGGTCAATTATATGCCCGAGTTGGTTCTATTCTTTCGCCGCTAGCTGCTGAAGTTACTCGGGAAGGACTCAGGCACTTCGCAAGGTCCAAGGTACGTAATAACGGCGTTCGCGATGGCCATCTCATCTGGATGAATTCCAAGCAACTTGGCTTCGGTCGAAAGCTGAAATCAGAGCAACAGATAACTGAGTGGCTTAGAACCCCAAGCGGACGATCCAAAAGCCTTATGCTTGGCATGTGGATGTGGCTTTCAAGTCCGCATTCAGTACTCAGTGACTTGAAACAGATTGATCGCATCAACCACGCTAAAGATTATGGCGTTGAAGATCCTCGGGCTCTTGCCAGTATATTCATTACCTATATAGGATTTCAAGAACAGGGATTGCCTCGCCCTATGCTACCGGAAATCTTCCGGTAGCATTTTCATTGCTGGCCGTCCCAAGCGCAAGAATCTAGCATGCTAAAGAACCTGGCCAACCCGCATTCAATGCCATGCTCGAAAGCCTTTTCAAAGGAGAAGCAGACGGCATTCTTTTGCTGACCGTCTGGGCCAATGTTTGTAGCTTAATCCTAGGGAAGGCGTCGTACACTGATACCGGAGGGCCACCATGACGATGTTTGGGAGTGAGCATCGCTGCCCACCGTTCCAGCGTGTGACACTCCGGTATCAATATATGAAGCCACATATTGCAGGTTGAGGAATGTGCCTTTCCCCTTTCTTTCTTCTCTTTTCTCTTCTTTCTTTTGTTCAACAAATACAAGCTAATTTGAGAATGATATGAATATCATCGGCTTTGACGTATCGAAGAATGAATTGGTGGGTGCTCTCGTGAACAAGAACGACGTGGTTAAAGAGAACTTTGTCGTGAAGAACACCAAAGAAGATATCGAGGAGTTCCTCTCCTCCCTTACCCGGCGCGTGACCATCGGTTGCGAAGCTACGGCCGAGTACCACAACCTGCT
>CAXUAR010000058.1:0-3865 GCA_964249155.1 uncultured bacterium
TGTATACGCGGACTGCCTTAGCAGTCCGCTTTCTTTTTCTGGTACTATTTTTATATCACTTCCTCTATATATGAAGATTCCTAAATATGTGGTACTCGAGAAGTCACGCGGACAGACGCCGCTTGATGCTATCCTCGCGTGGAAGAATCATTATCCTGAGTATTCAATGATGCCGGCATCGTACGCCGGCAGGCTGGACCCTATGGCCGAAGGAAAGCTGCTCGTGCTCCTTGGAGACGAATGCAAACAGCAACAGAAGTATATCGGGCTTGATAAAGAATATGAGATCGAGGTCGTTCTCGACCTTACTACGGATACCGGGGACGCACTCGGTATTCCGGAATATCATGCTGTTGAGACTCCAGCCAATAGCGAAAGCATAGGAAACGCACTGGACACCCTTACAGGCGCCCAATGCGTTTCCTACCCCGCGTTCTCCTCCAAAACTGTAAACGGTACGCCACTTTTCCAATACGCACTCGAAGGCACGCTCAATACCATCACTATCCCCACGCATATAGAAACAATGCATCGAATTCAACTAGTAACAATAAACCGACTTACGCGAGCCGAACTCCAAGAACGTATCGACGTGGGACTAGTGGACGTGCCACGTAGCGACGAACTATCCAAAGAGCTTGGTGCTGATTTCATCAAGGACATCATTCGTGCCGGGTGGCGCGCTTTGTTTGCCGCGATACCTGAGCGCGACTTCGCCGTGCTGCGCATACGTGTAGCCTGCGGCTCAGGAAGCTACATGCGCACGCTTGCCGGGCGCATAGGGAGCGGGCTTGGAACGAGTGGCTTTGCTCTTTCCATACGGCGCACAAAAATAGGTACTTTAAAGAAGTTCGGCCCCTTCTGGCTCTGGACTAAGAAGTACTAGGGTACATGCTGTCACGCACCATCATAAGGCGTGCGACTAGAGTAGAATCCGTTATCTTCAAGAAGCGCGGCATCTCTTTTCCGTCTTTGCTAACTGTCTCCATGAACATATCGAGTGGGCGCGCCGAGTAGTTCACATCCAGGAAGGTATTCTTGTATAATGGTCTATATAAGACTGCATACGTCTGGTCTTCCGTATGTCTGGAGACGCCGATCACTTCATATGCATAGGCAGTGTAAGGACCTTCTGGGTCATGCTTGTAGTGGTAATAAAAGCCTGGTTCTGGAATAGTCATAACCTCATTGTGCCATATCTATGATCGCTCGTGCGTGGGACTCGTCCACGGGAGTTATGGATACGCGACTTCCAGGCCGCAGTATCATCATGCGTGAGAACTCCGAATGTTCGCGTATTTCGCTTAAAAGGATCGGTGTTTTGAATTTCTGCACGAACGCAATATCGACTACATACCACACAGGCTTCTCTTTCGTAGCACGCGGTTCGAAGTAGTGACCTGTAGTATCGAATTGAGATGGACCCGGATACGCTTCGCGTATGACTTTCGCGAGTCCATATATTCCCGGGTCTTTACAGTTGGAATGGTAGAAAAGTACGACGTCTCCAACGCGCATATCTTTTTGCATGTAGTTGCGGGCTTGAAAATTACGTACGCCAGTCCACGCGGTCTTTTTATCGCGCTTCAAGTGGTCGATGCCGTACCTTAGCGGCTCCGACTTCATGAGCCAATAGTTGGCAGTGATTGATGAGGATGTCATGGGCGCTATATCTAGCGAACAGTTCTATATCCTCCCTCAACGCCATGAGGAGAAAGCACGATCCGCCAGTCCTGATTTCTACGAGCGCGAAATGAACCAGCGCACTGAAGTAGGTAATACTCCCACATGCGTTTAAATCGTTCTCCGTATTTCTCCGAAAGTTCCGGCCACGCTTTCTGAAAACGTTCATTCCACTCCATAAGCGTCTTGTCATAGTCAAAGCCGAAATTGTGCCAATCTTCCATGACGAATAATCCCTCGATCGCCTTTCCTATCTGTTTGATAGACGGCAGCATGCCATTTGGGAAGATATATCGATCGATCCATGGCTCGGTGTCTGACACGGAAATGTTGCCACCAATTGTCTGAAGTAGGAATAATCCCCTAGGCTTCAGGCAGCGACGCACAACCTGCATATATTCGCGGAAGTTTTTATGTCCTACAGCCTCAAACATTTCGATGGAAACAACATGGTCGAAGACCTGGTATTCTTGGCGATAATCCTTTACTCGTATCTCGATAGGAAGTCCTGCACATACTTCACGAGCAAGCGAAGCTTGCTCGACCGACACCGTAAGACCTACGACGCTCACACCGTATTTTTCTGCTGCGAACTTCGCAAAACTTCCCCATCCGCAGCCGATGTCCAGAACGCATTGACCTGCTTTGAGTCCTAGTTTGCGACAGACCAAGTCGAGCTTTGCTTCCTGCGCTTCTTCAAGCGTCTCTGCGTCTTTCCAGTACGCGCACGTGTATACAAGCCGAGAGTCGAGCATACGCGCGTACAGGTCGTTGCCGATATCGTAATGCTTTTCGCCTACTTCAAACGCACGTTTAGGAGATTGGTAGTTAAACATCGCATGCATAGTCTCAAGAATCCATTTCTCCCACCATGGCTTAATCTGTGCATCGAGATCGCTTCTGAGTATCATATCGAAAAACTGGTCGAGCGAGGTAGCATCCCACCAGCCGTCCATGTATGCTTCGCCAAGCGCAAGCGACCCGCCCCGCATCACCCGCCCATACAGACGTTCGTCATGAATCTGAATATCCCATGGCTTGTCACCGTTTACGGTAATGCCTGCTTGAGCCAGGAGCTCTTGTACGCGTTTCTTAAGCTTCATGAAAGGATTCTCCTACTATTTTAGAAAAATCTCAATACCCCCGATTATGTTCTGTACTGACGAGCCGATCTGTGCAAAAGCCAATAATCTTATGAACACCAAGCAAGCCCACTAACGCCACCAGTGATGCGGTTGTGAGGTCGTTTCGAGTGGCGTAGCGCCTGATTTACTGGTATAAAAGTTCAGACGGCCTCATCGTCTAACGGTTAGGACAGATCCCTCTCACGGATCAAATCGGGGTTCGATTCCCCGTGAGGTCATGCGACCAAGAGCCGCCCGCAAGGGCGGTTTTCTGTTGGATGATGAACTCAAGCAGACGCGTGACGTGTGCGTCGGGGAATGGAAGACCTTTCGGGCAAGAAAGTAATTTTGGGTGCAAGCCTTTCCAGGAACATAACCAATAAAGATATAGGTGGTGTCTACACCCCACCGTTCCTTCAAATAGATTCGGAACATGGCGTAATCAATGACAAACCCTTCTGCCTAACAGCCCTTCTGAAGGTTTGTATTATCAATATAAGCAACATTATTGAGCTCTTTTATCATTGAAAGCTATTTTACCATTTCAGTATTGAAGAAAGAATGCGGTTTCTGCTTTTACTTCCTACCGTCTCTTCCACTCCGGATCCTGACGCACAAGTAATTTCCGGTCTTCTGAGTTTGCAAGCAATACTTCAACAATTCGCTCCATGCGTACTGACTGAGAACCTTTTACTAAAATCGTATCGTCTTTTTGTATGAAATCTTTAAGGAAGTCCGCAGCTTCGCGTGAGGTGTCGAATTGATGAATGAAGTCTTCGTTCATACCGGCAATCATGGCGGCATGAGCTGATGCGCGCGAGCGTGGACCTACCGTAACAAACACGTCGCACCTCTGCGCAGCAGAGGTGCCTACCTGCTCGTGCTCCTGGGCCGAGTAGCGACCGAGCTCGAGCATGTCGCCAAGTACGGCTATGCGGCGTGCGCCGGCGTGTGCGTTTGCGAGTATCTGGAGCGACGCCAGTCCTTCTTGTACTGCGGCTGGCGAAGCATTATATGAGTCGTCGATTATGAGTACGCCCTGCCTTCCTGCTATAAGC
>CAXUAR010000059.1:0-3853 GCA_964249155.1 uncultured bacterium
GATACTGTAGCAGACACGTGGCTTCTTCAGGCTTTTCCGATGCGTGATACTATTCCAGGAACATGACCGATCCAGAATCTCTAGAGGAAAAGAAAAAGCCGCGATTTCGGGCTGGAGTCAAAGGTGTCTGGCGACCCCTTAAACCGTACAAGCGATCACTTACGGTACTCGTCATACTTGGCTTCATCTCAGCCGTTTCGAACGGTCTCGTCCCATACGTCATGGGTCGTTTCTTGGATGCGCTTATTCAAGTATCAAACGGGCGGGGTATGAGTGGCACGCTTCCGGTCTGGATGGTCCTTCTGATTGTGTGGGCAGTCGTTCAAGCCGTGGCAAACGCAACTGATTGGGTCAAGGATCGAATGCGCAGGACTGTTGACACTAAGATCACGTTTGGCGTGCAGGTTTCCGCGTTTACGCATTTCTTGCGACTGCCGCTCTCGTACCATACCAACGTACAGATAAACGGAGAGATTTCAAAAGTTAGCAATGCATCATGGCAGATATCATCAATCATGCAGAACGTCATAGATATAACGCCACAGCTATTGAGTGTGGTGATTGGAATTGTGCTCGCTATAAGCATAAATCCTACGCTTGCCGGAATACTCGCTGCAGGAGTTCTTGTATATATTCTTACGCTCATTCCCTTGCTTCTACCGATGGCCGCAGCCGACGATGTCGCGCGAAGAGTATGGAACGATAGCTGGAGCGATGCAGCTGAAGCCATCCATCAAGTTTCATCAGTAAAGCAGGCCGCAGCAGAAACGTATGAAAACGAGAAGACCAAAGACTCTTTTCTCATAAAGACCTTCGGGCTTTGGATGAAGCTCGAACGCACGTGGAGCAATATCAACTTCTACCAACGCATGATCGTATTCCTGACCCAGCTTGCGGTTTTTGTCGTTGCAGTCCGATTTGTTGCTAGCGGCACCATTACGGTTGGAGATCTTGTCGCTCTGAATGGTTACGCGCTCATGTTCTTCGGTCCCTTCGTTGCGCTTGGCTTTAGCTGGCAGACCATACAGAATGGTCTTACTGCCGCAGCTCATCTTGATGAAATATTTGCTAGCCCGACTGAGGATTATCATCCGAAGGGTACGATAATTCCTGCTATCAATAATGGCGAGGTGGTATTTAAAGATGTGATGTTTGAATATGAAGCCGGAAAGGACGGAGTCCTTTCCGGCATGAGTTTCCATACAAAGCCAGGTGAAACGGTAGCGCTCGTAGGAGAATCAGGAGCAGGGAAGTCGACCGCCATCTCGCTTATCTCAGGCTATTATTTCCCGACAGGAGGTGCTGTGTCCATCGATGGCGTCGATACTAAGGAATGGGATTTGCTAGAACTGCGTAAGCGCATCGCGATCGTTCCCCAAGAAGTCGCACTTTTTAATGACACCATTCGTGCCAATATTCGATACGGTACGTTCGATTCATCAGACACTGCTGTCGAGGAGGCAGCGAAGGAGGCGCATATTCATGATTTTATTCTTACTCTTCCGAAAGGATATGAGACAGTCGTCGGCGAACGTGGCGTGAAGCTGTCGGTGGGACAGAAGCAGCGCATCGCTATCGCTCGCGCTGTGCTCCGTAATCCAGAAATCCTCATTCTCGACGAGCCGACGAGTGCGCTCGATTCAAAGACTGAGAAACTTATCACCGAGTCTCTTGAGAAACTTATGAAAGGACGTACTACATTTATCATTGCGCACCGTCTTTCAACCGTGCGCAAAGCAGATACGATCCTTTTACTCAAGGCAGGTACGATTGTCGAACAAGGAAGTCATCACGATCTAATGGCTCTTCCAGATGGCGACTATCGCCACCTCTACGAACTCCATATAGGGCTCTCATAAATAAGGAAGAATCGTCGTATAATAAGGCTATGGAAGTAGCATTGCCGCAGGCAGTAAGGGCATGTCTCTGGTCATGGCATATTGATCAAATGGATTTTTCTGTTCGCGACCACCGCACACGTCTTATAGAGAACATTCTTAATCGTGGCACAACACCGGCTGTGACCTTGATCTTTGAAATGTCAGCAGAGATGAAATTGCAGAGACCATGGCCTAGAGTAGCGCATCAGAGTGGAATGCGCGCTCGCTTTCTTTTGGGACATCGCGACAGTATTGATTTTGACTTCTTAATAGAAGGAAGGCACCTTTGACTCTGCAATACTTGCTACAGAACTCGAAGGAGTATTTGCAGGGCATTCTCTTTCTATAACGCAACAGGAAATGAACACGCTACCCAATTCTCCAACCACTTATTCAGACAGATTACTTTCCGATTGCTTCGATCCAAGACATTGCCTGTATGAAGCTATCTGCGATTACGAGCCGTTCAGTAGAGAAAGACTATGTCGATCTGTACTTTATCTTAAAAGACATACCGCTTGATGAACTCTTGCTATTGTCTGAGCGGAAACTTCCTACTCTGGATCAGACGCTCATTTTGAAAGCGCTGGTATATTTTGACGATGTCCTAAGGGAACCGATCCTTTTCAAGGAGGGTCACGGTATTTCTTTTGAAGATATACAATCTTTCTTGCGCACGATAGTAGCGGAACACTTTACGCCGTAAGTCGTACGTGTAAAAGTCGAAACCCCGCCACCCCGACGAGACTGTAGGGCGTGATATAATAACGCTCTTATGGTGCCAGAGGACGAAAAGAAACGGCCAGCGCAAGCATGGCCGGTGATACGTGAATATTTTAAGGCTACGAAGAGGTATCCGTGGATTTTGACCATACTCATTGTAGGAGCGCTTGTAATTGAGATAGCGGGCGTTGTATCTCCTCTCTATTTGCGCCAATTCATCAACCTTCTCTCCGCAGGGAATAAAACTACCGTCGTCGTAACGACTGCACTCGGCATACTCGCTGCCTACGGCAGCGTGCTTTTCGTAGGCTGGATAGGGCAACGCGTACGCATGGTTTCACTCATGAGGATTGAAGCGAAGGTGATGCGTAATCTTTCGAACGAAGCATTCGAAAATCTCCTTGGCCATAGTTATGATTTCTTCGTCTCAAACTTTGCCGGTACGCTTACCCGTCGTGTAAACCGCTATGCACGTTCGTACGAGCAAGTACTCGATACTATGATGTTCAGCTTCTTTTCAACGGCAGTGTTTGCCATTGGCGCTATAGCCGTACTCTTTGAACGTAATGTAATCCTTGGTTCAATTCTGCTTGCATGGACCGTGATATTTGTATTCCTACAAGTAATGATGGCGCGCTGGAAGCACCCGCTCCGTATTGCGCGTTCGGCAAAAGACAGCAAGGTTACAGGACTTCTATCCGATGCGGTTTCGAATCAGTCGACAATTAACTTCTTTGCTTCAAGTAAATACGAGCGGTCTCTTTTTGCTGAAGCTATCGAACGTTGGTACGCAGCTACTATGGTGCAAGGCTTCTTTGCGATGCTCGTTGAGATTGGTTTGCTCGTGGGTGCAGTCTTGCTTTGGCAGCGTGGGCTCGTTTCAATTGGGGACTTTGTTTTGATTCAAGTATACGTACTCGGGCTTATTGATCGTATCTGGAATATCGGTAACAGCATGCGTCGTTTGTATGACGCCTTCGCCGATGCCTATGAGATGGTGGTAATTCTCGAGACTCCGCTTGGCATCACCGATGCACCAGAGGCTACAACGCTCAAGATCACCAAGAAAGAAGTACAGATGAACGACGTTAGCTTTACGTTCATCGAAGACCAGCCAATCCTTAAGAATTTCTCACTTACTATTGCCGACGGCGAAAAGATTGCGCTTGTCGGTCCTTCGGGTGCAGGAAAGTCGACCGTCACCAAGCTCTTGCTTCGTTTGTATGACGTATCGTCAGGCTCAATCACCG
>CAXUAR010000060.1:0-3851 GCA_964249155.1 uncultured bacterium
ATATTCACTGCGTATGTTCGCGAACATGGTTCCAAGGACGACAGGAATGCGCTCACTGCGGTCTTTGGTACCGGGTCCAATGGAGCGTCGCCTGCTCAGCTAAAATCTATTTTTGAACGTTCCGGGGCACTTGCGTACGGGAAAGAACGAATATCCCAAGAAATACTAAACGCAAAGGAAGTCCTCGCTGAATTAGAGGCCACGCCAGAAACTCGCGCAGCATGGGATGATCTACTTATGCGCATGGAGCGTCGCATAGCATAGGGTATGGAGGTATATCCACGAACCGCTGATCTTCAACAAGCACTTATTACTGCCCGCATGCTAACAAAAGCATACGGTTCTAGCTACTACGCCTCAACGCTTCTTTTCCCGAAGAAGATGCGGGAAGCAGTCTTTGCGCTGTATGGTCTTGTTCGAAAAGCGGACGAGATCGTTGATACGGCAGCACCCGGCGATGATGACCAAACTGAAGATCGGCTCAGAGTATTTGAGCAATCATGGCATGATGCATATGCACAGCGCTATTCAACCGATCCGATTCTGTATGCTGCGGCATGGGTTTTTGAATCATATGCCATTCCTTTTTCTTACTCCGAAGAATTCTTCAGTGCCATGCGTGCGGATATAACAACCCATCGGTATGCAACGTACATTGACCTTACAACCTATATGCACGGTTCGGCGGCGGTCATAGGGCTCATGCTTACGCGAATCATCGGTGTTAAAAGCAGTGACGCGTATGCTCCTGCACGTGATCTGGGCTACGCAATGCAACTCACTAATTTCCTAAGGGATATACGGGAGGACTATGTTGATCGTGGTCGTATATATCTTCCCCAAGAAGATCTTGATCGGTTTAACGTTACCGAAGAAATGATCGCGAACGGCATAATTACTCCTGAATTTACCGAACTTATGAAATTCCAAATAGCGCGAGCGCGAGCGCTTTATACCAGCGCCGATGCAGGCATTCCGCTTCTTGCGCGCTCAGGACAAAAGCCCGTGCGCCTTGCGCGAGTCTTGTATAGCAAGATCCTCGACCGAATTGAGGAAGCACAATACGACGTATTCTCTGAAAGGAGGTACACTACCAAGATGCAAAAGCTTCGATACGCGCTTCCGATACTTCTTTCAGTATGAAAAAGGTAGTTATTATTGGGGGAGGAATAGGAGGACTTGGTACGGCTTGCTTGCTTGCCAAACAGGGATACCCCGTAACGCTTCTTGAGAAAAACGCGACGCTGGGCGGGCGGGCAAATGTCTTTTCTGCTGACGGGTACCGTTTTGATATGGGCCCTTCCTGGTACCTTATGCCAGACGTATTCGAGCACTTTTTCTCGCTTTTAGGCGAGAAAATTGAGGATCACCTGACCCTCACGAAGGTATCGCCTTCGTACCGCATATTCTTTGAGGGTATGGATACGCACGTAGATCTTGAAGCTGATATCAATCGTGCTGCCGCGCTTTTCGAGACCTTGGAACCCGGAAGCGGTGAGAAGCTCAAGGAATATGTGGCCCAGTCAGGCTACCAGTACAAGATAGCGACACGGGAATTTATGTACAAGAATTACGACTCACTCCTAGATTTCTTCAACAAACGGACCATGGTTGAAGGTCGAAAACTCTCGGTACTCAGTTCCATGGACTCGTATGTAAAGAAGTATTTCAAATCGGATGTGGTCCAGAAGATTATGCAATACCAATTGGTATTCCTCGGGAGCTCACCATATAAGACTCCGGCATTGTATAACATCATGAGCCATATTGATTTCAGTATGGGTGTATATTATCCGAAAGGGGGAATATATAGCCTCGTGGAAGCGTTAGCTGCACTTGCACGCACGCACGGTGCTACGCTGCGCACGGATTCAGAAGTACGGCGCATTCTTACCACGGGTAAGACCGCCACGGGAGTCGAACTTATGAACGGAGAAGTAATTGATGCGGATATCGTTATCTCGAATGCTGATATTGCACACACTGAACAGGTGCTCGTTCCATCAAGGCTTCGATCATTCACCGACCGCTACTGGAAGAAACGGACGCTTGCGCCTTCAGCATTTATCCTGTACCTAGGCATTGAGGGTCGCATTGATACGCTGCTCCATCACAACCTTCTGTTCTCCAAGGATTGGAAGCGAAATTTTGCTGAGATTTTTGATGTGCCCAGTCTTCCCTCCGATCCGTCGCTCTATGTGTGCTGCCCATCTCGAACGGATGCAACGGTCGCGCCTCACGGAAACGAAAATCTCTTCGTATTAGTACCCATCGGTGCCGGAGTCACCTATACGAAAGAACAGCTTGACGCATATCGTGAAAAGATTCTCGATACTATGGAGCGAGAAATGCATATATCAAATCTCCGTGCCCGTATTCAGTTTGAGCGACGATATTCGCTGAGTGACTTTGAACATGATTACCACAGTCTTGGCGGAAGCGCGCTTGGTCTTGCACACACGTTGCGCCAAACCGCGACCTTGCGACCGAACAACGTGAGTAAGAAGATTGCTAATCTTTACTATGTGGGAGCAGGGACAAATCCCGGTATCGGCATGCCCATCTGCCTTATCTCCGCCGAACTTGTATATAAGCGCATTGTAGGAATTGCCTCACCAGAAGCGCTTGAAACACTTTCTATCCCAGAAGTGCAATGAAAAATATGACCATGCCGCTCGCGGCATTAATGATAGGGAAGATGGTATAGATAGAAAAAAGAGTAGCTTCAGAGTGGGTGCGATACGAAACAATCATAAGAAGTGCGTAGACCGTAAAGAGAACGAGAGATGCGTAACCAAGATAATGGAATGAAAGAAAAGCCGCAGCGGCGTACAAGAAGGTACTGATGAGAATGGTCCGCTGCTTCCCAAGCGCGGTGGCAACAGTTGATACCTGGCTAGCCAGATCCGCTACAATATCAGGAACGGCAGAATACGCGTGCATCGCCATGGCCCAAGCCATGGCGGCTAAAACGGGAATAAAGGAGAAATGCGTGCCACCAGCTAAAAGATACGCAAAGGCTCCTGTTGCTACGTAATGACCGGCGCTAAAGAAGCTGTCGAGTCCCGGTATAGCTTTTGCTCGAATAGGCGGTGCTGAATAGAATGCCGCAAAGAAAAGGAAGGCAAGAAACCCAAGAATCGAAGGAAGATTCATTCCATAGAGAAATCCGAGAAAAGGTATCGTCGTGATAAGAATCGCATACCAAAGATAGGTATGTTCAGAGGGCATCACCAGAGCCTCGTACTCAATTTTCTTTGGATTCAATCGATCAGTCTCGTAATCAAATAGGTCATTGATTCCATATATATAGAGATTCGCCGGGAACAGGAAATACACGAGAAACGCTGCAAGAACCACGAATGATGATTCTGCTATTGAACCTTGCGCAAAGGCTGCTGCACCGCCAACCAAGAAGGTGCCAGCTTGATAAAGCCAGAATCGGGGTCTGCTTATTCGGATGAGCCGGCTACCTGTCACGGTATAAGCTTACCAGACAACAACGTATTTTCACCAATCTGATAGACTTACATAATGAAAAGAATATATATAATTCTTGGTTTCGTCCTAGTGCTAAGCGTACTGCTAACCGTTGTCTATACCTATGTGAGTCCTGTCTATAACGTTGTTACTCATTCTGAAGCCACCTCTACCCCTATGTCTGTAACGGCTGATACTATGACAGGGGCCGCTATCACCACAGCAAGCAGTTCAGCCACTAAAGGCACGTACGCATATCAGTGTGATGAACACGTTAGCATGACACTTACGCCTGCCAATGACGTGAAAACCATAGATATTACTCCTATTAGCGGAACCTATCCACCGAAAAGCACGCTTGTGTATAAAGG
>CAXUAR010000061.1:0-3777 GCA_964249155.1 uncultured bacterium
CGTAACAGGGGCTACTATCTCGTTAGCAGGAGCCGCATCCATATGAACAGGAGCTGTCTCTACCGGCTCGGCAGCAGGGTGAGGCTCGATACCGGAGTTCGCGAGAGCACTCGGCGCTTCAGCAGCGACCTGCGGCTGAACAGGCGGGGCATCTGCGCTTGAGATTGTCTGCGGAGTAACCGATTCGGTATTCGTCGGCTGTGCTGACTCGTGAATAGGTGAAAGTATCTGCGCCTCTTGCACCTCTGGAGCGCTCGCTTCCTTCGGTACTACTTCGCTATGATGATGGACTGCAGGCTTGTGTATAGCCGCCGGGCCGTGGTGTTCGATTGGTGCGGGTGACGGAGTCGCTACGGGTGGCTCTGCCCCTGACGTTGCTTGGACTTCAGACGGCTTCATGTAGTCGCTGAATTGTTGCGTGCTCATCTTCGAATTAAATTCTCCGGGAGATAGTTTCGTCATTTCTTCAGCTGCAGGTGCAGCACTTGGCAGGTGTTGAAGGGTGCTAGAAATTCCTGCACCAACCCCGAATGCTACGAGTGCGCGCAAGACCATCTTTTCCTTGTCGAGCGTGCGCTCGTCCGCACCTCTTTCCTGTGCTTCACGCTCTCGGTCATATACTTCGAGTTCTTCTATTCTTAATTCCCCACCAGTTCTTCCGATATAATTAAGCTTCTTCTCAGAACGGCCTTGGAGGAATCTTCCGAAAGTTTTTCCATATGTTTGGGCGACAGCTTCTCCCGCTCCTGCTGCAAGGAAAGAGGATGCGAGTGATCGCCCGATACGCATGGCCCCCCATCCAGCCAGTCCGGCAACGCCGATGGTCGCTAGCGCCCCGCTTGCAACGCCGACCCCTCCAGCGAGCACGGTAGTGGATAAGGCCCTAATAAAGCGTGCTCCATTCTTCCCGAATTTTCCTTCAAGTTTTTTGTTCTGATTTCCAAAGAATTCCAAGCCTTTGGAAAATATGCCGCGTTCCCGCTGCCCCATCGCTTCTATCCGGGCGTTATAGCGCTTCTCAGCAGCTGGTTTAATTATTTCCTTATAACGAACGAGACGGTTGTATCGTTCCAGCACTTCTTCCTTACTCCTCTTTTTAGTCTCTCCAAATCCTGGTTTAAAACCACGAGACTCCAAACGGTCTTTTGCACTGTTGGTTAGGGTATTGGCGTAGCTGATGCGACTTTCATTATATGCAGCTTTTAGCTGCTTTAATTCCTCAGGCTCATTCTTCTCCTTAGCACCCTTCGTTGCATAGAATTTCTTATACTCTTCTAGGTATGCGGTCTCAGCTAGTGTCATAGCCTGCTTTTCACTTGATACTCCCTGCTCTACCGTTTCTATCTTTTCCCGTGGAGGGTTTGTGGCCAGTGATTTAGCCTTTTCTATAGCAGCTTCGAATTTTTTTCTCTTCTCCTGGACGGTAAGTTCTTTTTGATTTACATGTTCTTCGATTGCCTTTTCAAGAGCTTCCGCAAGAGGCCCTTTAAGTTCAACAATTTTTGCTTCTAAGAGCGGCATTATTTTCTCACGCTCCTCATCCGTAGCGGCATTCCCATATTGCTCCGCAAAATTCATCGCGGTACTGCGCGCTTGTGCAAACGGCAATACATTGGGATTAGAAGTAGACAGTCCAGCCTCGCTCATTTTTGAAGACCAGTCATCTTGATACTCGAGTAGTCCCTCTCGAAGCACTACACTATAGCGCTTTGCTTCAAGCTGCTCTGGAGTAAGTTCAGTGAGCAGTTCGGTAGGAGGTACTTCAATGTTTGATCGTCCGAATTTCATAGGCAAGAATCGCTAGTATTACGAGAGATAGCGCTGCTTAATGGATGCCTCTACTGTAGCACGGTCGCGGCCGTAGGTGAGGTACGAAAGTTCGCGCAAGTCGTCGACCTGATCAAGGTTCCCAGGAGACAAATCAAGCGTATGGATATTGAACGGCTTTTGCGGGACGCCCTGCGCGAGAATACGCACGTAGGCATTACGGTTCTCGATATTAGTGAAGTCACTCGCCCCAAACGTAGGTTCAAATAGCTTCCCGAAGAACTCGCCATCTTCCTGTCCTACGCGGAAGACCGCCATCGAGCCGACGTTACCAAAGACCGCATCCCGAATCTTCTCGTCCACTTGCCCGAGATACTGGTGCGCGATAGTAAGCGAAAGCTTGTATTTGCGGGCCTCAGACAAAATGCCCGGAATGGACGACGTGGTGATGTTCTGGAACTCGTCGATATAGAGGTAGAACGGTGGGAAGTCCGCACGCGGATCGTCAGCGCGAGAAAGCGCAGCCATGAACAGCTTGCCCACAATGATAAGGCCTAGGAGGTTTGCATTGCGTTCGCCCAATCTACCCTTCGAAAGGTTCACAAGTAGTATCTTTTTGTTATCAATAACCTCGCGGAACTTGAACGATGATTCTTGATGGCCGATAAACGGTCGCATGAAGTCGTTAGCAGTAAATTCGTCAAAATTGTTCGTGATGTATGGCACTATATTCTCGAGCGACGCGTCGCCTCCTGCCTTTGTCGCGATCTCTGTCCAAAACTGGTTTACGATAGGGTTCATCGACTTTGAAAGCTTGAGGTTTCGAAAAGCAGTATTTGAAAGTACGCGCCCGATGTCCATAAGGGTCGAGCCCGAGGCAGGATCTTCCATCACGAGCTGGGTTGCATTGCGGAAGTACTGCTCAAAGGCAGGTCCCATGCTCTCGGGCACATCGCCATAGAGCTGACGGAATATCATAAGTAGCTCGTTCACGATGAATGACTTCTGCTCTGGGTGTGTTGGATCGTACTCAAGCATATTGAGCCCGAATGGCCGGTCGATATTGGCAGGATCAAAGTAGATGACGTCTTCATAGCGCTCAGGGGGCACGCAGGCAAGCACATCGAGTATGTCGTTTCCGTGCGGATCGATGAAGCAAACCCCCTTCCCGGCCTTGATATCTTGGTCTATCAGGGTGCGCAAGAGGCCAGACTTTCCGGCACCGGTCTGACCGATGACATAGAGGTGGCGAAGGCGGTCTTGATCGGCAAGCCGTACCTCGGTGGTCTTTCCTCCAAACGTATTAGTGCCAAGAACAAGGCCATCCCGCGGAAGCTCAGCAGGAGCGGCTGCGCCTTTAGCACGCGACTGCTTCAGGTGCGGCGACGACTCTATCCCGCTTGGCGGGAAGTGGTACATGGTCGTGAGCTCGCGAAGCGAGAGGACAAGCTCGGTCGTCCGCTCAAAGAGCCGGAACGTGAAGTCATGGAAGAGTCGCTTAAGCGACCCCTTCCCGATACGCTTCCACTCAAGGCGATTACCGTTTGCGTTCTCGAACTGGTGGAAGGCAGATTCTAGCTCACCAATCAATTGCTCGGCACGGCCTGTGTCTTGCGACGACACCGCTAGCCGCATATTCACGGACACCAGCGGCGATGATATCTTTTTTTCCAACTGCTCGATATCCATCTTGTTGGCTTCAAGACTTCGTCGCTTCTCGCGCTCTTCTTCCTGGCGTTTAGCGTTGCCAAATAGCGTCCCGCTAAGGTCCTTAAACGCTTCACCAAAGAATGATTCTGGATGCCTGAGTGCCGTGTCTCTATGCTCGCCTTTGCGGAGCAAGCCGAGGATGCGCTGGTAGTGGTGCATATGCCTATCGTGCTCGGGCATGATGAGTATTTGGAGAGACGCTCCTTCGTTCTCGGGCGCAATCTTCGCAAAAGCGTTTAAGAGCGAGTTTATAGGGTCATAGTCAAAGTCCTCGTACGTTTTGATTGGAAGCGCTGCTGG
>CAXUAR010000062.1:0-3373 GCA_964249155.1 uncultured bacterium
AGCAGCTTTTGGTATAGTTCTCCCAATGAAGAAAGACATCCACCCAGCCGACTACCGCCAGGTACTTTTCGTCGATATTGCCTCAGGAGCTGAGTTTCTGACAGGTTCGACCGTTCGAACGACTGAAACAGGGAAGTTCGAAGGAAAGGAGTATCCAAAGGTTACCGTTGAGATCTCAAGCAAGTCACACCCCTTTTATACCGGTGAAGATCGTACGCTCGACAAGACTGGCCGCGTCGAGCGCTTCAAGCAGCGCGCTGCAAAGAAGTCGTAAGGAATTAGTACAAAAGACAAAAGCCGCGCAAGCGGCTTTTGTCTTTTGGTTCGATTAAAACGCCTCAGACCCCATCAATGTGTTTAGTATAGCGTGAGTGAGAATATTTCATTAATAACAAAAATCAATATGATGCATAGCTCAAGAGAAAGTAGGTAAAAATTGAGTTTTTTGTTAGGATTTTGTACATGGAATACTCGCCAGAATTTAAAACGAACCACAAGACTGCGTATTTGGCGGAGGAGTACGAACGACTGGATGTCGATCGTGCTGAAGGCATACTCGCGGCTGGAAGCGAGCCGGATTTGGTGCTGATGGCGCAGGAGGATGAGAAGCGCATTTTGGAGCGTCAGGCAGAGATACTTACTGATATAGAACAAATCCTTGCTAAGGATAAAGAGGAAGAATCGCTACCGAAAGCCGTGGTGCTTGAATTTCGCGCGGGTGCAGGAGGCGACGAAGCAAGTTTGTTCGCGCAAGAACTCCGAGATATGTATTTGAAATATGCAGAAGGGAAGCGTTGGCGCGTGCGCATCGTGGATGATCTCACTCTTGAGTTCGATGGCGTCGCTGCGTATGAAGCACTACGCTATGAAACCGGCGTGCACCGCGTACAGCGCGTACCAGTGACCGAAAAGAACGGACGCATTCATACGTCGACAGCTTCGGTCGCGGTGCTTCCTATCCGACAGAAACCCACCGTTGAAATAAAGCCTACCGACATCCAGATGGAATTCTCTCGCTCAGGAGGCGCCGGTGGCCAGAACGTGAACAAAGTCGAGACGGCCGTGCGCCTAGTGCATCTTCCCACTGGCATCGACGTTCGTTCATCGAGCGAGCGTTCCCAGCTCGGCAACCGCGAGAAAGCCATGGGCATCCTTGCGGCAAAGCTCGAAGCCCTTGCCACCCAGCAGGAAGCAAAGACGCATGCCGATCTGCGCAGCGGGCAAATAGGTACTGCCGACCGTTCAGAGAAGATTCGCACGTATAACTTCCCGCAAGATCGCGTCACAGACCATCGTTTAAAGGAATCCTGGCACAACCTCCCAAAGATTATGCTGGGGAATATCGACTCTGTTATCGAATCGCTTCAGCAGGCTGCTGCGAGCGGAGGGGTGGGTGCTCCAGAGGAGGACTAGCACATGTCTAGTGTCGTGATAAATGTAATGCACGTAATTAAGTCCGTCATAGATGTGCCTCCTACTTCCTCACTGTCCCCAGGCAACTATCTCTCCTACAAAGATATCTAGTATGCTGAAGGAATAGTCATACTCTCCATGCTCTTGAGATTAACTCCCTACGTACTATGAAGAATTCAGGCATCCTTTATCTACTTGTGGGCATTATTCTTTTGGGAATTGCCATTGCCCTATTTCCTCTACGAGGAGAAGTTTTGTGGCACCGAGTATATAGTGAGTATAGTATGCGGGACATATATGTAACCAAGGGTAATACAAACCCTGTCGTTCCATATGGATTTGGATTCATGGGAATAAAGCTTCACGGTATTCCTGGGGTTCAGGGTATACTCGGCGATTTTGATGAGAAAGCTCAAGTGAGCGCCGCTAGTATTCGTACTAACGCTGAAGATGTGCAACAAGTATATCTTCTTGCCCCTTCACATAAAGTTCTTTCGACAGGACCCGGTGCAAAATCAGCCGTCGCAATCTCTCCTGATGGCACTTTCGTCGCATACTCGGTTGCCACGTCAACAAATACCTTTTCTCAGAAACTTTCAGCATGGAATGTAAAGATTTTCTCATCCTTAACCGGCGTTACCGTTGATCTCGGCCCTGGCTTCGCTCCAGAATTCTTTGAACACGACGGAAAGATCGAGCTTCTTTATACGAGCATGAAGGGTATTACCGTGATGAATATTGCGAGCTTGAAGAGCTTCACGACACCTTTTGATTTCTCAGACGATGTCGGCTTTGCCGCAAAGATATCGCCTGATGGAAAACACATCGGCTTGCGTGATTCTGCAACGAAGCGCTTCGGTTTATATTCAGTGTATCGCATTGCCTCAAATGTACCTCTCGGTATTACGCCTATTCCTGGAAGTGTGAATACTGCAGACGACGTAACCCTCACCTCGGGATCTGTATTCACTACGCAATTTGCGCATGGCGCAGTAACTATCCGCAAAGCCTCATATGGCGACGCATCTATTGGCAACGTTCTGTATACGTTCCCCGCCGACGCACCGTATCGCTTTATTCCTTAGTCACACCTATGAAACGATTTCTCCTGCTTCTCCTGATAGTTCTCATAGTCAGTATTTCTTCTGTAACTCACTCGGCGCACGCAATGCTGTCGTGCGATGGCAGTAATTTTAGTGGTGATTTTATAACTGGTGATTGTGGAGACATCGGTGTCGGGGACAGCCCTGTGCCTGGTGTTGCTCTCACCGCCACGCCTTCTACGATTGAGACTGGTAATACCTCGCGCCTCGCATGGAGCTCTTCGAATGTCGATTCATGTTCTATCAATAATGGCGTCGGAAGTGCGACGCCTACTGGAAGTGGCACGCGTGATGTGGCGCCGCAAACGACAACAACCTATACCATTACATGCAATGGGTCATATGGTTCAGTCTCTGCGTCAGCAACGGTTGCTGTAACACAAACACCTACCCCCGTTACCACCTCGTGCTCTGTTTCTCCACTATCCGCGCAAGTCAGTGATACTGTAACGTGGTCAGCGACTTCTAATCTCGGCTATGCAGGGACCGAAGATGCGCATCTCGGAAGTTCTTCGTCGGAAATCTTCCTCAATCATGCACTCGCATTGGTACTGCGCCCAACAATAGCTCATGCCCAGCAGCTTGGTTGTGGAAATCCGATGTTCGGTTGTGGCAGCGATGATTCTAAATATCATCCTAATGAAGTTATTAATGGCGATGGGGGAGGCGGTGGGGGAGGTACGACCACTACGTCGCAGCATCTTTATACATGGACAGGCACGGACGGCTTATTCGGTACGTCGGCAACCGTGCAGAAGGCCTATACGACTGCCGGTGTGAAGGAGGGTACGGTCACCGTGACTTCGTACACGGGGAACTCATATATAACGGGAAGTGCATCTGCTACATGCCTCATG
>CAXUAR010000063.1:0-3346 GCA_964249155.1 uncultured bacterium
CCATTACGCCACTCCAGCATTCGTGTATAGGTAGAATAACGGTATTTGAGAAAAAGCGAAAGCCACCCCGCAGGGGTGGCTTTCGCTTTTTCGAGTGCGCCCGCCTGGATTCGAACCAGGGACCATCTCCTTAAGAGGGAGTTGCTCTACCAACTGAGCTACGGGCGCAAGTGAGGAACAGAGTATATATGGTAACTCAGATATTCTATCTTTCCGAACGCCGCGCCAGCAAGCTATGCTTACGGGCGCAATAGAACGAATACTATATGAACCTCGGCAACAATTCAACCTGCTTCTCGGAAAAGATATGAGGAGCGCAAATACGGGATGCTACACTAGTGTCTTATGGCAAAGATTTACCCTCACGCGTACTTCGGAGACAGCATCATCCCTGTTGAGTCTGCGAACCTCAGCATCGCGAGCTCGGCCGTCCTCTACGGCCTCAGTGTCTACACAGTCTTTCCGGTATGCATTGGCAGCGATGGCAAGCTCGTGGCATTTAGACTACGCGACCACTGGACGCGACTCACCAACTCCGCAAAGATAATCGGCATCGATACCTTTGCGCGAGACTGGACGGAAGAGAAATTTCAGAAGGCAGTTCAAGAGATCATCACAGCAAACACAGTTACCGAAGACGCGTTCGTGCGTGTGACGATCCACGTCTCTGACCTCGTGCCCGGCGTGCGTTCTCGCGGCCTCGGTACGACGCTCAGCATCTTTATATACGAAGCGGCATGCATTCTTCCTGCGAGCGGTGCGCGACTAAAGACGAGCGTATGGCGACGAGTGCCGGACTATGCGATACCGTCTCGAGCAAAGGTGAATGGTGCCTATGTAAACTCCGTCCTCGCACGCCAAGACGCGCTCGATAGCGGATACGATGACTGCCTCTTCCTCGACGTCTCGGGGCACGTCTGCGAGCTTTCAGCCGCTAATGTGTTCTTAGTTCTTGATGGAGTACTACATACCCCGAGCCACTCAAGCGACATCCTGGAAGGCATCAGCAGGCGCACCATACTGGTTCTAGCGCGCGATATGGGCATTACCGTCTCTGAGCGCACTATCGACCTTACAGAGCTCTACGTGGCCGATGAGGTCTTTGCGTGTGGTACGTCAGCATTCCTCACGCCCGTCATTGAGATTGATAAGCGGCAGATAGGGAATGGAGCTATCGGACCAATTACGGCAAAGCTCAAGGAAACGTATTTTGATGTGTTGCATGGGAAGAATCCGAAGTACAAGGATTTTCTGACTGAGTATTAGTACCGGGGGACTTGGCCACGGTTACTAACTCGCTCCGCTCCTAAGTACCGTCGGCCCCGGCTCGCTGCTTGCTCCTGCCCCGCAGGTGCAGCTCCGCCGTTC
The DNA here is from genome assembly GCA_964249155.1 of uncultured bacterium. Classification (GTDB taxonomy): domain Bacteria; phylum Patescibacteriota; class Minisyncoccia; order Phycocordibacterales; family Phycocordibacteraceae; genus C7867-001. The sequence goes on from CAXUAR010000063.1 coordinate 1,369, forward strand.
AAGTCCCGCCCCCGGGACTTTCATTATTTGATTCTTCAAGTACCGGGGGCGGGACTTGAACCCGCACGGCATTGCTGCCAAAGGTGTTTAAGACCTTCGTGTATAACCAATTCCACCACCCCGGCAAGGATCTACGATAATCGTTTGGCTATAGCCAAAGCGATATTCCTATAATACAGATAATTTTCCAGTTCAGAAGGAGATACCCATTTGTACTCATCGTGTTCGTTACTGAGCTGTATTTTGGAATTATCAGGTATTGAACATAGAAACGCTACCGCGTAGGTGAGTCCAGCATGACTAATATCAACTCGAAGTAATTCACCGATACTAATATCAGTACCCAATTCTTCCTGGACTTCTCGTTTGAGACTTTGTTCTGGAGTAGTATCACCTTCCTCCATACGTCCACCTGGAAGTAGCCAGTTGTTTTCAATGGGTTCATGCAGGATAAGCACTTCGCCTGCACCATTCGTGATAACGGCTTGCTGGCTGACTTTCATACGCTTGTGATTGTCGCCATTCATTTCTCGGTATAGCTGCATTATTTCAGCATGTCTTTTAGCAGAAAGTTCCATTGACTCGTCAATTCTAGCCATGTGAGCCTCAAATTCTAATTTCCGCTCTTCGCGACTTTTCATATTCATGGAGGCCCGGACGGAAATCGCATCCGTGCATGACTGGTTTGCAATCAGTCGCGTTTCTACTTCGCCACCGGGCCTTTTTGCTTCAATACTTCAATAAGGTCCTCAGGACCCAATTCACGCTCGTTGAAGTACTTGATAAATATATCGTACTTTCTGCGAAGAGCTAACTCTATCAAATCGGGAGAACTATACATAAATCGAAAGATCCTAATACTGTCTCGGGTTGCGTACCTAAGCTGATAACAATTCTTAGTACTCCCATGCTTGCATAGACCTTTGCCAACAATGCCGAGTCTCTTAACTAGTTGCTCATGCAATGAAGTTAGGAATTGCAGACTCCCACTCGTAAAGATCGCATGAAGTTTCTTAGCATTTCCATTCTTACTGCGTTCGATAAAAGAACAACCATCGCCGTCAAAATATCCGAGAGTGAAGGCTGCCAAGTACCTGGCGGGAATTGAAGAGAATAGAGCGGTATGTGACTTGCGAAGGCTTACCCCTCTTAAAACTAGTGCGTCGTACAGACTTCCACTCCCTATTCTTAATGAGTATGATTCTTTACGATTTCCAACTGCCTTTCTAATAGTAACGTTGTGACTGGAATCCATAAGATTTCTAGTCATTAAAATTCTATCTTTGTCAGTTGAAAAGAATCTAATATATTTTCCTCTATTTTCGAGAGAATATTGAATATTGCCGTCGGCATACATGTATCCAAGTACATACGGCATGGAATCACTCCAAGTATCGAAAAACTTCTCATTAACGTTGTACTTCAAGCCCATCTCTACAGTATAAAAAATGGAGATGAAGTAAATCTAAAATTCTTATAGAGAAATCTTGAATGAGTGGGATTTACGCTTCCGGAGGAATAGTACCTACGGTGTCGCTTATTTCGTCTAAGCGCTGACGATTGCGTTCCCCATAGTCGATTTCAAAGCGAATGTAGGGAAGGTGTGAGAGCCGGGATGCCTTTTTGAGATAATCACGAAAGAGATCCTTGTGACGCATTAAGAATTCAAGGGCGTTGTCGCTTTGCTCTGTCGGGAATACGCTTACGAAAATAGTAGCGTTTTTCCGATCTCGGCTTATGTCAGTCCGTGTCGGCGTTATGAGCGTCGTGCGGCCTGCTTCGCGCGCTATGTAGCTTGCCGCGAGTTCAGTCAGGAGGGCAGATGCCTTGTCGTCTCGTACGCTCATATTACTTGGAATCGACCATCTGGAAGGCCGTAATCGTATCGCCACCAGCGACATCGGCTTTCGTCTCAACTTGAAGGCCGAATTCGCCCTCCATTTTTATAGTCTTAGTATCGATGCGTGCGACCTGGAGG
>CAXUAR010000064.1:0-3341 GCA_964249155.1 uncultured bacterium
TCAATGCGACGCTTGAGGGTTCTACAGAATACACCGAAACTTTTGCTAAAGAATTCCTGGCGCTCGAAGCATTTGGAGATGTATCTATTAAAAGGAGTGCGGGAACAGGTGCATCGTTCCCGAAGCTCTCAGTCAAGGTACGTAAAGAAATCGTTGCAACACAATTTCCGCTTGAGGTTGCTGACCCACGCGTACGCACGGCCCCGCGCATCAGTTCTTACGAACTTCGGTCAAAGTTTGAAAGAGGCGAAGATTTTGTCGTTGTGGATATGCGCAATGACTATGAATATAAATCTGGACATTTCGCACATTCTATAAATCCTGGACTTGAGGCATCACGCGACTTACCACACGCGCTTGAAGCACTCAAGCACTACAAAGATAAAAAAGTTATTACCGTGTGCACCGGCGGCATTCGCTGCGAGAAGATGTCTGCGTTCTTGCTTAGCAATGGCTTTACGGACGTCGAGCAGCTCGAAGGCGGCATTCACGGCTACATGGAGAACTATCCCGGTCAGGATTTCCTTGGTACGCTCTACACCTTTGATCAGCGCCTTACAATGGATTTCGGAGGTGAACGCGAAATAGTTGGCAGATGCTATGTATGTCAGGCTCATACAGAGGACTATGTAAACTGCGCAAACGTGAAGTGTCATCGGCATTTCTTGGAATGCGCAGATTGTAGGACGCAAGAAGGTGAGTACTGTAGTTTTATCTGCAAAGAGATGGCACGGGTACCTGTACAAGCATGAAGCACCTCACCCTGTACTAAGCCCAAGCGATACTAAGAATGTTTCCAATTCTGGGCCTTCTATGGTGCGTAATTCGCCCGCCTTTAGTGTTCCGAGTTTTATATTCAGAATGCGGCTACGCTTGAGGTCGGTGACATCATTGTGCATGGCAACGACCATCCGCCTGATCTGGTGCTTTTTACCTTCGGTAAGTGTTATGGCAAAGCTCGTGTCGCCACGAAGCTCTACGTTTGCGGGCTTGGTACGATAGCCTTCAATGTCGACACCTTCTTCCATGTGTTTGCGAAAGCTTTCGCGTAGCGGCAGCTTAGTTTTTACGACGTATTCTTTTTCATGTGCTTTTTCAGGATTAAGGAGTCTATCGGTTATGCGCCCGTCATTGGTAAGAATCATGAGGCCGTGTGAGCCTTTGTCGAGCCTGCCGACAGGGAATAAGCCCTGTTCTGCTACTTCTTTCGGAAGACTCTGAATGTCGTCCGTGTCGTCGTCGCTTTCGCGTGACCTTAGCTGAGGTGTGGTTATTCCACGGGGCTTATTGTACGCATAGTAGTAATTCTTCTTAAGGCCTTGTACGCCCTCTTTAGTGCTTCGCTTGCTTGCACGTACTTCTACAGAATCTGACTCGAGTACTTTGTCTCCTAGGGCTGCGATGCGTCCGTTTATAAGGACGCGTTCGCGCGCAATAAGTTCGTCAGCATCCCTGCGCGTTGCAATACCTTCGCGCGCGAGGTATTTATTTATGCGCATCGGATACTCGTCTGTTGCTTCAGATTCATGGTGTGTTGTGCGCTTTTCTTTCATAGATCAAGTATACCTCCTATAAAAATAATTCTTATCTGGATAACAACTATTCATCACAGATACTTCATAGTGTTCCAGGTAGGATAGTGAAATACAAGATTCTACGAGCTAACCTAATCCTATCTATGTTGAAAAGCATGAAATACGACTTAATTATAGCGCTGCCGGCACTTATGCTAGCAAGCGTAGTGGGAGCATTTGCCGTAGCGCATTCCTAAGCTTCTACTAATTGAGTACTACTAGGTAAGACATCTAAACAGACGGTGTGGACCCTTGGTGGCTGCGCCGTCTGTTATACTCCCAAGTACCGCAAGGTCAACTGGCGGGCAGTAAGTACTACCCCGATACCCCGTCTTTATATATGGATCAGGACTCTCTTAAGGCCGAATTCCTCGAATCGTACGAGAAGTACGGCGATGAGCTTTATCGTTTCTGCTTTTTCAAGGTTTCCGACTCAGAGCACGCTGAAGATTTTGTTCAGGACACCTTTACGCGGTTTTGGCAGACCTTGCGAAAGGGCGACAAAGTGGAAAACCCTCGCGCGCTCCTCTTCATGATCGCCCGGAACCGCGTAATAGACTGGTATCGCAAGAAAAAGGAATCATCGCTCGACGTGCTCCAGGAAGCAGGGTTTGACGTGCTTGGGAATAGTGCCAGGGACGTCGAACAGCCGGCAGAAATGGCAGAGGTACTGTCTGCGGTATACACGCTCGATGAAGCGTCTAGGGAAGTTATTCTTTTGCGCTTTGTCGAGGGACTCACGCCGCAGGAAATCGCCACCATGAGAGGCGAGTCGGCAAATGCTGTTTCTGTGCGCCTCAATCGCGCTATCAAGAAAGTTCAGGACCATATGCATCTATGACTACACAACAAACCGAAGAACGAATAGCTCACCTGAAATTGGTAACTCTGCCGGAGTCTTCGCGCATGCGCATACGTGAAGAGCTTTCTTCATATGCTGATTTGCATGCGCATGTCTCTACTCCAGCCGGCATATCTGCAAGCCCCACTCGCTTTTCACAGTATCTTTCTTTTGTTTCTGCGAGTTTCTTCAGAATATCAACAGCACTCGTTGTGCTTGTGGGCATGCTCGGCGGTACAGCATACGCAGCAAACGACGCCATGCCCGGTCAGCCCCTTTATCCCATTAAGCTTAATGTAACTGAACCGGTACAGACCGCTTTAATTCCAAGCACGGAAGGCAAGGCCGCATGGCATGCCATCCTTGCCGAGCGACGTCTTGAAGAAGCAACGAGTCTCGCCGTAGCAGGGAAACTTGATCCGTCCACTCAGAGCGCTATCACTGACAACTTTGCAAAGCATGTACAGAGCTCTTCGGAAGCAGCCACGCAGCTCCAGCAGGAGGGAAATGTAACCGCCGCTCTTACCGTGCGCTCCGATCTTGAGGCCCGTATAACAGCGCATGAAGATATCCTTACCCAAGTTGTAACGCACCTTGCAATGGTGACGGATAACGACACTGCTGCCAGTTCTTCCGAGCTTGCTACCAAAGACTTGCTTGCCGTTGTTCATGAGAGCCAAAGCACAGTCCAGGGTGAACGTCTTGCACTTGAAGACTCAATCGATCAAACTGCTTCAACTACTGCGGCAACAGCCCTGGCAATAACAGCTCCTACTGATGCTGGACTAGCAACGCACGTAAACATGCGTGCATATGGTGTCCGAACAACTTCAGGACGCGCAGCCTTTTCTCCAAAGGTTTCTTCCGCTGCCGACGCTACTCAAACTGCACGGACTGCAGAAATATCGGCAATTCTCTTTAAGAAT
>CAXUAR010000065.1:0-3295 GCA_964249155.1 uncultured bacterium
GCCATGACACGAGTAGATTGTCGATAGAAATGATATTCTGTAACATATGTCGCACACGCATTTCCCCCCCCCCCCGATATTTTGAAAACGCTTCGATTCTGCAAAGAATCAAAGAGGGATATTTGAGCTGGGTTGCTATCGTTCCTCATATTGCTAAAGGCGCGCGATATACTATCGGCGCGAGGGTCGAACACAAGTTCCTTGATCTGCTTGAATTATCATACCTAGCGTATTTTACCGAACGAGAGAAGAAAATCGCAAAAGTCGATGAGTGCATACTGACTCTCGACGCTCTCAAGTTCCTTATCTCGGTAGCCTGGGAAGGCAGGCTGATCTCAAACCAGCATTATGAAGCAGTAGCACTGAAGCTCGAGCAGTCTGGCCGCATGTTCTATGGCTGGAAGAACAACCTTGAGAATCCTGAAAAGAAAAACCGCAGCCTATAAGGCCACGGAAAAGAAAAGAGTTTCGGAGACGGAAACACCACTCGTTGTCCGGACTCCACGTGTCGTCGGGATTCGCCCAATTGTTGTCGAGCCACAGCCCGTCGTCGTTGCGTTCCAGATTGAACACGTTCGGGTTGCCGTCAGAGTCGGTTCGTGCGACACGCCATCTGTACCACTGTCCGTCTGGTGCACTAAATATAGAAGCGCGCAAAAGAATGGACTGAATTTCATGCGTGATCAAGAATCACCCAGCGTGACGCACCAAGTATTTTCTTTTTTAGACGTTGATATACATCCTATCTGCTAAGCCGTAGCCGGGCAGACTCTCAATGCATACAAGCCAGAAAGGTCTTGAAAAGCCGTAGCCGTTCAATGCAACCAATCCTTTTCTAGTATACCGCCCAGTATCTTTGTGGTGGATTTTTGATAAGATGATGGTGTACATGGAAAAGCACCCGCTTCATATCAAGAACCCCGAATTCCAGAAATCTGCCGAGGTGCAGCGCGCCGTCGTTCGCGAAGAGCGCCATACGGGTCAGAAAGTGCCTAACGACCCTTCAGAACGTATTGAGGCGTATACCGATCGCCTTGAGAATATCTTTCTAAATCCGGACGAGCGCGTCCGCGAACGCAATCTCGAAATGTTCAGCGACAAAATATATGACGCACTAATCATCAAGAAAGAAAATTTCCCTGACTCGTATTTCGAACTCCAAAAGCGCATCGCTCGCGAACGCGGCCAGCATATCGAAGAAATTCCGCACGACGTACGCGAGCAGATGATGGATACCGCCATCGAAGACCAAAGGCACTCGCTTGATGCATGGATGGACTACCTCACTTCGAACGATGCCGTATACCCGGCATGGTTCAAATACTACGCGTGGACACAAGTCACGAAACTCTCGCAATTCGACAAGGAACGGGGCGAATTCAAGAAGCGAACTGATTCTACGGTCGCACCGTTCCCTGATATATACCGCGAACCGCTCGCACAGATTGCCGACCTCTATGAGAGAGTAAAAGACGACAACAAGGATTCCGAAGCTCGCAAAGAGTTCGATAAGAAGTTCCCAACGCTATACGCAGAACTCATCGCTAAGTCGCTCGCTGCCTCCATGGAGAGTCGCGAGGAGATTCGCGGGGAGTGGGTGAAATACGAGCAGGGTGACAACGGAGCAGCGAAGAAACTCTTTGAATCCTTAGAAGGCAAAGGTACTGGCTGGTGCACTGCCGGTCGCTCGACTGCCGAGACACAGATAAAATCCGGTGATTTTTACGTATACTACACGAATGATGCAAGTGGCACACCAAGTCAACCCCGTCTCGCTATCCGCATGGACGGTACCGATCGGATCGGAGAAGTACGTGGTACCTTACCACAGCAGAACGTAGAGCCGCTCATGCAGGAAGTGCTTGATGAGAAACTCGGCGAGTTCGGTACCGAAGCAGACGCATACCGCAAGAAGAGCGAAGACATGCGTACCCTCACAGCTCTCGAACGCAAACATGAACAGCAAGAACCGTTTATCAAAGACGACCTTACCTTCCTGTATGAAATTAATTCTATGATTGAAGGTTTCGGATACAGCAAAGACCCGCGTATTGACGAGCTTCGCGAAGGCCGCAATGCCGAAGAAGATATGCTTATTATCTTTGAAGTCACGCGCGACCAAATTGCGCACGTACCGAGCGAAATCAACGAAAATACCAAAGCGTACGTTGGCCAGCTAGAACCGGGAATTTTCCAAAAGCTCCCAGCAACGCTTGAGCACGTATACACCTCTTTCCCTGAAGGAAGAATCCGCAGAGAAAGCGTAGAAGTTGGTGGTAAATCAGCAGAACAACTCATCTCCGAAATGGAAGCAGCGGGCATCAACATCAATAGCTACGCTCGAAGCATGCTCCTGAACAAAAAGGAGTTTATCCCCACTCCAAATCCTGAGGATATGACCCTCATCCGTCTTACAGGTGCTGATCTTGGCTTCAGAACAAGTGCAACCACCGACCAGATCTACGAACGAGCGCAACAACTAGGCCTCGAACTCTGTCCACCAGATACTGGCCCTAATTATCGTCTCCACTATCGTAATCAACCATTAAATGAATGGTTCCGCATCGGTATGAAGCAAATTACCGACTCTGACGGCTCCCCGGACGTGTTCAATCTGGTACGCTTCGACGACGGGCTGTGGCTCGACCACTCTTGGGCGAATCCCGACGGCACGTGGAGTCCGGACCGCGAGTGGTGTTTCCGTCTCCGCAAGTCAGAAGCTTAGACACTTGGTTTCCTTTTAGCGTCTTGATCCTTTGTATCTTTGATACTTTGACCCTTGTATTCGAGCGACTAGTTGCTTGCTGATTCCTACGCGTTGGCACGCTTGACCAACGTTTACCCAGACTGCCAGCAAAAGAGTGCCGCCTGAAACAATCAGGCGGCCAGAAAATCTATGGGTTGGAAATTAATCTCCATCAAATTCTGCATTCACGCCAATAGCTTCCAGGACAGATGTAGCTGCCTCTTGAGGTTGCTGCAAGTTCTTTGCAATGAGATTCGGAAGGGTCTCACTCACAATCGCAAGTAAGAGTCTCGTGTCCCATTCTTGCCAGTCTTCGCTTTCTGAGGATTCGAGGAATTCGACATCTTTTGCCTCAAGAATTTTGCGGGCAAACGGTTCTTGGTCTGTATAAACCGTGAGCTTGCAGAACGTGAAAGCAAAGGCAAAGTATAGGCTCGTGGTCGGGAAATCTGTGCGCATGTCTGCCTCCGTTGGTTTCTAGAAAGAACCTACCAAGGTATTAAGACTCTCTTGGCACAAGACTCAGTGTTTTAATTAAGTAATTGCGCG
>CAXUAR010000066.1:0-3059 GCA_964249155.1 uncultured bacterium
CCTTATTCATATACGAGCTCGTAATGATGGTCATCATTACGAGGCCCGGCACGATGTACTGTATATAGCGATAGCCAGAGATAGGTGCGAGCTGACTCCCGATAAATCCGCCAAAGACCACAAAATAGAGGGACATGGTAATCACAGGCGGGAGCAGCGTCTGAGACCATATACGGAAAATACGAACTATCTCTTTGCGCACCATGGTCTTGTAGCCAATCAGGATGGGAGAGTTCATGCGAGTTGTTGATGCGGTAGAAGCCATAGAATTATGTGGTAGCGTCCTTCTTTTCGATAAGCTGAATGAATACTTCCTCGAGACGACTACCCATGGAGCGTACATTGCTCACATGCACCCCAACCGACGATAGTTTACGAAAGGCTTCGTTCATAGTCCCGCCGGGACCAAGCGTAAGCTTGAGCACATGATCGTCTTCGCGTACCAAGGGCTCGCCGCGCAAAAGCTGCATGATTGCTTCGGTGAGGATTTCAACGGTATCAAGGAGCACCATTGTAATGTGAAGCTTCCCAAGCAATTCTTTCACGCTCCCCTCTTCAATTATCTCTCCGTGATTTATTATCGCGACCCTGCGGCACAACTGCTCGGCTTCTTCAAGATAATGTGTAGTAAGGAGTATCGTTGTGCCTTTTTCATTAAGGTCCTTCAAGAACTCACACATGCTTCGGCTAAGTTCCACGTCCACGCCAGCCGTCGGTTCGTAGAGCAATAGAATATTCTGCTTGTGGATTAGTGCACGAGCAATCATCAAACGACGCTTCATGCCGCCAGACAGATTCTGTGCCTGATCGTTGCGCTTTTCCCAAAGCCCCAGTGCGGTAAGCACTTCCGTTGCGTACGGCAGTGCTTCTGCTTTGGTAATGCCGTAGTAACCAGCTTGATCGATGACTATATCGATCACTTTTTCGAAGATGCTGAAATTAAATTCCTGAGGAACAAGCCCTATGAATGACTTTGCGGTATCAGGATCCTTGTCGATAGATACGCCATTCACCACAACCATGCCCTCGCTCTTTATGCCGAGACCTGCAAGGATGGAAATAAGTGACGTCTTACCAGCACCGTTTGGACCAAGTAAGGCAAAGAATTCACCTTTGGCAATAGTGAGCGATACGCCCTTAAGGGCTTCCGTGGTGACGACGTTTCCCCTCCAATAGGCCTTTTTGAGGCCCTGTATTTCGATTGCAGGAGTCATTTTTACCAGTATAGCGCAAAGCACTTTTACAGACAAAAGTAGACAACTTATACACGTTCGAATGTCTATGTCCGCTTGGAGTGCGTTATTCTATTAAGAGCATGTCTGAATCACTTTTCGTACTTCCGGCAGTCTTTGGGGCACTGATCGCAAGCGGAATCTTTATATATGGATTAGTACAGCTACTACGTACCCACGCTAGCACCGGACTTCTCGAAAAGGTCCCACTCTCGGTTCCTTCTATACCTGAAGCAAAGATTCAACTATCTACGCGCGCTACCGATCACACTCTGCGCGACCGGCTTGCGAATATGCTTTCGGGAGATGTCACCGATGAAGCCAGTGAATTGAACAAATACAGTCGCGATACAAGCATATTTAGTCTTGTACCTGAGGTAGTGGTGTATCCAAAAAACACTGACGACGTAGCGTTGCTCGTGCGCGAAGTAGCAAAAGAGAAAAAAGGAGGAAAAAACGTGTCTGTAACGGCGCGATCAGCAGGAACTGACATGAGTGGCGGGCCACTCACAAAGTCTGTAGTCGCGGTCTTTACTAAATACATGAATATGGTGCTTAAAGTCGAAGAAACTACGAATGGTGGCTATGCAATTACTGAGCCGGGCGTCTACTATCGTGATTTTGAGAAAGAAACGCTGGCACACGGCCATTTGATGCTTCAGTCATATCCGGCCTCGCGTGAGCTTGCGGCTATGGGTGGCATCGTAAACAACAATTCAGGGGGCGAGCGGACGCTTGAGTACGGTAAGACGGAAGACTATATCGAAGAAATGGAGGTAGTGCTTTCAGACGGCACGAGAACGACATTTACATCTCTGAATCCCGAAGAACTTGCCGTAAAGAAATCGCTCACCACACTCGAAGGAGATATTTACCGAAAGATGGATGCGCTTCTTACTGAGAATGCATCGGTCATTGCCAATGCCAAGCCAAAAGTCTCCAAGAATTCTGCAGGATATGCGCTCTGGAATATAAAAAAAAACGGCGGATTCAATCTTGCAAAGCTCATATGCGGTGCACAAGGAACGCTCGCACTCATGACTAAGGCTAAGCTTCGTCTCGTGAAGGATCAAGCCAATCGTAGCATGCTTGTCATCTTCCTTCCGAACGCCGATCATTTGCCGGAAATCGTCCATGCCGTACTTCCCTTTAACCCCGAATCATTTGAATCGTTTGATGAACATACACTCTCGCTCGCGATTCGATTCCTACCGCAGATGCTTTCACAAATGGGTCTTGGTCGTGCAGTACGCCTTGGATTCTCATTCCTTCCGGAAGTGGGCATGGCGCTGCATGGCGGCCTCCCGAAGCTTATTCTTATGGCAGAGTTTTCAGAAGACACACACGAAGCGGCACTCGCAGCGGCACAATCTGCTCAAGCGGCTATCGCGCATTTAAAGCTCCAAACGGCAGTACTCAAAGATGAACGAGCGAGCGAGAAATATTGGATTGTGCGCCGCGAGAGCTTTGCCCTACTACGAAAAAATTCCAAGGGCCTCTATGCTGCGCCATTCATCGACGACCTTGTTGTACCACCCGACTCGTATCCGAAGTTCTTGCCAGAACTTAATGCCCTCCTCGATCAGTACAAGCACTACTTCATCTATACCGTTGCGGGGCACATAGGAAACGGTAATTTTCATATTATTCCGCTCATGAACCTCAACAAGCCTGAGGTACGTGAGGTCGTTCTTGAACTCGCGCCAAAAGTATACGACTTAGTCATCAAGTATGGTGGCACGACCACAGGCGAACACAACGACGGTATTATTCGCACGCCCTATCTTAAACAGTTGTTTGGTATTGAAATGTACAACTTATTTAAAC
>CAXUAR010000067.1:0-2422 GCA_964249155.1 uncultured bacterium
GTACAGACTTGGCACTTTCCATAAGTACTTCTGCCTCAGCATCTTTCGCGGGAAGCACGACGCCTTGGACGGTGCCGGTGCGGTCTCGGAAGTCAAAGAAAACCATCTTGCCCTGGTCGCGACGGACCGATACCCAGCCCGAAATAGAGACCGTTTCGCCGGTATACTTGCTCAAATCCCCTATTAAAATGCGTTCGTTCATATAGGGATAAAATAACACGCCCGCCCTGAATTTCAGAGCGAGTCGTTACGAGACCCCAATAGCATCTCGCACAAGTTTCATCTTTGCTTCTGCGCGAGCACGCGCTTTCTCCGCGCCGTGAGCAAGCGCTTCGCTGACGCTAGCTGGGTCTTCAGCTAACGCTTCGTATCGTTCGCGCATCGGCGCTATGAATGCGTCGAGGTCCTCGATAAGCGCTTCTTTCAGTGCTTGGTACTTCCCCTCATGCTTCGTGTAGAGCGCTTTAAGTTCTTCTTCGCTCTTTATGAGTTTGTGGATGGCATACACATGCTCAGGACGGCTCTCAGAAGAATCCGTTACGATGCTCATCACCGCTTCGGTAATGTGCTCGCGGCTAGCAAAAAGCGGAATGGTGTTACTGTAACTCTTGCTCATCTTGCGGCCGTCGGTGCCCGGAACAATGGCGACGTCTGGCATGATGCGCGGTTCAGGCAGTATAAACGTTGAGCTATTCTTTCCAAAAATACGGTTAAATTTTTCAGCCGTGTCGCGCGCATACTCCACATGCTGCTTTTGGTCTTGTCCCACCGGCACGACGTTTGTGTCATACAGAAGAATGTCTGCAGCCATGAGCATTGGATACGTAAAGGTTCCAACCGTTATTTCTGTGCCCTTAGCTTCTGCATCTTTAAACGCATGCGCACGCGAAAGATACGGCATCGTGGTAATAGTGTCGAATATCCACGCAAGCTCCGTGTGCGCCGGCACATCTGACTGCTTGAAGATCGTAAGTCGTTCAGGATCGAGACCGACGGCCATGTATCCTAGCGTAAGCTCACGTGTACGCTCGCGCATTTCTGCAGCGTCCTGTATGAAATTCAGTGCATGATAGTCGGCCACCATGATGTAGCAATCATAGACGCCAGACTCAAACAATTCGACTTGCTGGCGCATAGCACCGAAATAGTTTCCGATATGCACATCCCCGGTCGGCTTTATGCCTGAAAGTAATACGGGTTTTGAAGGTTCCATAGGGGTACGATACCATACTGTGTCAGATGAAATATAAGAAATGTGCTCCGACCGAGTTGGTCGGAGCACTGCAGCTGAGCTGTTTTGTTCAGTTATGCTGCTTTGAGCAACTACACAGGGAGCGGATCGTACGGCATCATGATCTTGACGATCTGAGCATGTCCCTTTCCAGGAAAGTTGATTTCGTCGCCGACTTTACAGTGAAGGAACTTGGCATATATCGGCCTGCTATAGTCGCATACCAATACGTCGCCATCTTCCAGATCTTCAGCGAATCCACCCATTCTGAACATGAATTCTTCGAAAGATTCGGTACCTTTATAATTCTCGAAACATACGCAGACAACTCTGTGACCGAGCTGGACTGAACCGATGTCCTTGGGATCCGGTGCCATGACCGCAGACGCATTATCGCGAACTTTTGCTTCGTAAAGCATGCGATTGCGAGTGGCGAATGCCAATTTTTGATCAATATCAGCGAGCGTGCTTGAGCCCTTCCCTCCGAGCTGAATACGCTGATCGGACACGGAATTGGTGCGTGCAAGAATTGCTTTCATTTCTTGAGACTGCGCTTTCTTGAGATGTTCCCGTAAGATACGACGACCCATTTCTGTGCAATATTTCCTATTCATACTCATTCCTCCCAAATAGCAATCATAATGGCCACGATATGAGTCCATGTATACTATACCGTAAAAGCTGCTGTAGGCAATGAATACAGAGAAAAACGAGCCCATGAGATTGGGCTCGTTACGCAACGCTATGCAATGAGATTTTTAAATGTTAGTGCGGCGACGGACGCCAATTGGTGCCGGCGATGTGGATACCTTGATTGGTATAGACATTCCGGCCTTCCGCCTGGTCGACCCAGATATGCGCGGCCTCCAGGGTATCGAAGTCGAGCCACTTCATCTGCTCGGTCGCAAGGTCACGCCACGCGCCACGAAACTTGCCGTCCGGTGCCTTGCGGTACTCGGGAATGTATACAGGCTTTACCATTGGAGTCTCCCACTAGGTCTGTCTCACTCTCGGACAGAACAACTGGGAGAACTGTAGCGCATAGGCTACCACTGTCAAATCCCGCTATTTAGAAGCGCTCGAGTCATAGGACCGACGGAACCGACTGGTACAAGACTATGTGCACGTTGGAATGCACGGACGCCTTGCGCCGTGAGCTGACCGAAGTATCCGGTTATGGGGCCGGTGTAG
>CAXUAR010000068.1:0-1929 GCA_964249155.1 uncultured bacterium
CTCATAGATTACGACGCTGGTCTAATAGCCATACTCAACGTCGGAGGCAAGTCTTTCTACAATGCGACGCCGTACGGGAAGGACGAGAAGGGTAATCCCAATCAGCCGTACTGGCAGTTCCAGACCGGCGTAATGGGCCACCTGATTCGTCTGAGAGACGTGGGTCCCGACTTCAAGCCACCGGTCGGTGGCAAGGTTCCCTGCACCCTGAAGCTCGTCCGCGTGACGCACTACGAGGAAGACGGATCAGTCAAGCAGGTCACGGTTGCCGTGACCGGCAAGCCGACGGACGCGGCACCCAATTGCCGCATCAAGGCGACGACCAGTCCTGCGAGCATCCTGACAGACGAAGGCGTGCAGATCTTCGCGATCAGCAACACCTCCGCCGTCATGGTCGTGCCGGGCGCTCAATAAGCCGACGCGCCATAGACTGCGCGTCAAACCCAAATCGGGCCACTTCTTGTTTACAAGAAGTGGCCCAAACTTTTTATATAGGTGCGCTGTGCTAACCTTTCAATACGTATGAGATACTTCGATGCGCATTGCCACATACAGTTTTCAGAATATGAGAAAGACCGCAGAGCGTTGATTTCCTCGATGGAGGAAGCAGAAGTAGGGGGAATCGTGGTGGGTGTTGACCTGGACTCGTCGAATCGCGCTCTCGATTTGGTAAAAGACTCTTCCACGCTCTATGCTGCCGCGGGTCTCCATCCTAACTATACGCAGAAGCATGAATTTGAGATAGATGCGTTTCGCGAGCTGCTTCGCGACCCCAAGATGGTAGCAGTGGGGGAGTGTGGTCTCGATTACTACCGAGTGCAGCAAGGGAACGCAGATACGGAAGGTTCTGTATTTCCGAAGCAAGCGAAGGGAGCAAGCTCCGCTTACTTTGGTCCGGAAGATGTCGATCGGGCTCTTGGGCGGCAGAAGGAAGTATTCCTCAAACACATTGAGCTTGCGGTGGAATTCCAAAAGCCGCTCATGATTCACTCGCGCCCAAGCAAGGGAACGCAGGATGCTTATCGCGACCTCATAGACATGCTAAAAAGCGCGAAGCAGGAATATGGTGATGCACTCATTGGCAATGTTCATTTCTTTGTGGGCGGTATCGACGAGGCTCGCGCGCTTCTCGAGCTCGATTTCACTCTTTCATACACAGCGGTGCTTACCTTTACCCATGACTACGATGAAGTCGTGAAGTTCGCGCCCCTCATGTACCTGATTACCGAGACCGATTCACCGTATGCAGCGCCTGCGCCGAATCGGGGAAAGAGGAACGATCCGCGAGCGGTAGCGAGCGTGGTTGAGGCCATTGCACGTATAAAAGGCGAGGATCTGGAAAAGACGCGTGTGGATATCATCCAAAATGTTCATCGCGTCTTTAAAATTTCTTCAGGTTCCCTTTAAGACGAGCCAGTGTCCGCGGGCTTTATTCTCGGGTTCTGTTTCGGGTCCATATTTGCAAACGACCCTATTTCAAGGCATACTGCATCCATTATCAGCCGGGACACACCGTCCCTACTAATCACTTAGTATCCATGGCAAAGAAGAAAGAAGGCATTGAAATCGAGGGACTCGAGGAAGGCGGAGATGCAGAAACGCGTGTCTATGAGCTTGGGTTTCACCTCGAACCAGAACTTCCTCAGGAGGAAGTAAAGAATACCTACCAGGCAATCCACGACGTAATTTCAGGCGCAGGCACCGTGATTGCTGAGGGAGAACCTACGAAAATCCCGCTCGCGTACACGATGTACCGTTCGGACACTCAGGGACGCCGCGACTACGACAGCGCGTTTTTCTGCTGGATCGCATACGAAGCTGATGGCGCAGCACATGAGAAGATCACTACAATGGCCGGCAGCGAGCCTCGCGTAATCCGCTTCCTCGACATTCGCACGACTAAAGACGGCGCTAAGCATTCAGCAGAGA
>CAXUAR010000068.1:1955-2226 GCA_964249155.1 uncultured bacterium
TCTTTGCAAAGGCTGCGCTTGAGGACCCGTTTCACGAGGAAATAGCGGAGACGGAGCTTGAGCATGTGCCTGTACGAGAAGAAGTTCGGGAAGATATTCAGGGGAACGCAAAGGAAGAAGCTGCGTAATACGCAGATTTTGGGTGATACACTTATCCCTATACGTGCCTCAAACGTTACGAGCACTAACTTCTAACCCTCATGTACCTCAACAAAGCACTTCTGTACGGAAACCTTACTCGCGATCCTGAACTGCGCGCACTGCCGTCAGG